>JAGQPV010000349.1 GCA_020426545.1 Planctomycetaceae bacterium | reverse complement strand
CTTCACCGATTGCCAGCTGGGCGACGAAGCGGCGGTGGGTCAGCGAGGCGTTCGACCGGCTGCTGTCGGAAGGCTATCAGATTTCCAGCGGGAACGAGCTGGTTCGCGACCTGAACACCGACCGGTTCGTGTACCGCGATCACCTGTTCCGCGGCTCGGACGTGCTGGCGACGGGGGTGTCCTCGTTTGGCCATCTGCAGGGCGTGCATTATCAGAACCTGGATGCCATCGAAGATTACATGACCACTGTGGAACGTGGCGAACTGCCGATCAACCGGGCCCTCCGGCCGACGGACCACCAGCGGCTGATTCGTGAGTTTGTGCTGACCATGAAAGAGGGAATCGTCCACACGGCGCCGCTGCGGAGCAAATTCGGCGTTGACCCGCTGGTGGAGTTTGCCACCGCGATTGAGAATCAGCGGGCGGCCGGCTACCTGACGGTGGAAGACGGCATCATCCGACTGACCCGCAAGGGGCTGCTGCAGGTGGACAGCCTGCTGCCGGAATACTTCGAGGAACAGCATCGGGCCGTGCGTTACACCTGAGTGTCAGCCCCCTGGTGCTCCGGTGATCTGGCAGGTGCATGCCCTGGCAGGCAAGCGGTGTGACAGTAAGCCGGGAGACTCCGCCAGACCGCGCGGACGCAGTCCCCGGCGCAGCGGGCCGCCGGGAACGTTCGCCTGGCAGTGCCCTTTCAGACAGAGATACCGGAGAACAACCGACCGTGAACCCGATGGACGAACTCCAGTCGCTGATCAGCCAGTTCCCGCAGGGTCAGCCGCTGTTTGAGAAGGTCGAACATGTGGCATCGGCTCTCACGCCGGAGCCCTACTGCACCATGCTGGCTCACAACCACCACATGACCGTCACGATGGAGGAGTACCATCAGTCGCCGGTGGATGTCCGCATTCTGGACCGGAATCTGGATGGCAACCGGTACGCCCGGAAAATCCTGCTGGTCAAATCGGGCACCGAGGATGTGGTGCAGTTTGGTGTCGTCCGGTTCAATTTCGATTATGTGACCACCGCCGTGCGGGATGAGATTCTCGCGGGAGAAATCCCCCTCGGCCGGGTGCTGATCAATCACAATGTTCTGCGGCATATCGACCTGGGCGCCATTCTGCGGATCACCGCCGGGCCCGGACTGGCCGAATGCCTGCAGATGCCGGTGGGCGGGGTGACCTACGGCCGGCTGGCCACGATTTTCTGCAACATGCAGCCAGCTGTCGATCTGCTGGAGATCTCCGCTCCGCTCGAAACCTGATTCCGTCTCAGCCGCAGCCCATGCCCGACGTGCCGCTCATGCCTGAAGTGTGCTCGTTGCGGGCAGCCACCACCGCGCCGGCCGGGTTCCAGAAAATCGGGCGGGTGCCGGACGGCCAGGTTGTGGCAGGGCAGGCCGCGAGCGGTTATTGTCCCGCAGTTCTTCAACTGCCGGAACTCGAAACAGGAGCGGAGCAGCGGCCATGATCGTCGATGTACACAGCCACGTGTGGAAGTTTCCCGATCATTTCAACGAGGATTTTCGCAGCCAGGCAGCGGCCCGTGCGAAGGCAGACGAAGAACTGGACCTGACCGTCACCTGGGATGACTACCGCACCACCTGCCCCGATGACACGGTGACCGTCGTGTTCGGTGGCAAAGCCCGGCTCAGCGGTCTGTGGGTGGATGACGACTACGTGGCATCCTGCGTGGCGGAGCATCCCCGGCACCGTATCGGTTTTCTGTCGGTGGATCCCACGCAGCCCGGCTGGGAGGACGAACTGCGTTACGGTCATACGGAACTGAAACTGCAGGGCATCAAACTGCTGTCGATGTACGCCGGTTTCCGTCCCAGCGATGAAGTCCTCGACCCGCTGTGGGAATACGCCACGAAGCATCGCCTGCCGGTCCTGCTGCACACGGGCACGACGTTTGTGGCTCAGGCACCGCTGGAATGCACGCTGCCCCGGCATCTGGATACGGTCGCCTGCCGCTTCCCCGAAGTAAAGATCATCATGGCCCACCTGGGCCACCCCTACGAGGGCGAGTGCGTGGCGACCGCCCGCAAACACCCGAATGTGTACGCCGACATCAGCGCGCTGCACTACCGGCCGTTCCAGCTGTACCAGAGCCTGATGCTCGTGCAGGAATACGGCATCTGGGACAAGGTGCTGTTCGGCACCGATTATCCCTTTACCACCGTCTCCGGTACGGTCAAAGGGCTGCTGGGCCTCAACGGGATGCTGGAGGGGACGGCACTGCCCCGACTGAGCCTGGCGGCAATCGAAGAACTGATTCACCGGGATTCGCTGAGTCTGCTGGGGCTTTCCCTGCCGGGATAAACGTCGCCAGCAGAACACCTGTCCCAGTGACGCCACCTGGTGACGCCGCCTGCCCCGCAGGAACAATTCCCACATTGGCGACCAGCCGATACCGGCCGGCACCGCCCATCTGCACCTGTGGCCACTGCCGTTCGCAGCCGGGGCGGAGAAACGGGCTGCGAGCGAGCGGATGGGTGCGGGAATCTGCCGTCCCGGGAGGTTCCCTGGCGACCTGCTTGACAGGGCGATCCGCGTCTGTCTACGATCCTCCGTTTCCTCCAGTCTCACACACTCCAGATGACCTGTCAGGACTCCATTTTTTCCGGGCGAGCGGTTCTTTCCGCAGCGGGAATTCCACAGGCCGGGCCTGAGGGATGCCTGCCGGACCGGACTGACTGGTGCCTCCGGAATTCCGACCTGATGGCTATGTCGGAACGCTGGTTGCGGCGGGACTGCGGTACAGCACAGCGGGTGCTTTTTGCGCCGCAGCGGGCTGCGACGGACTGCCGGAACAGAAAATCTGACAGGGACCGTGAGATTGGCGGGAATTTGTCGCCCTGCTGCGCAGACAGAACGGCTCCATCCTGCGACAATCCAGTTTCCGGCCCGGCACGCCGGAATGTGTTGCCCGGATCCGGCTGACGAATCCCGGCGGCAGGACTGCGGGAAAATTCCCCGGTTGTCCTGTTCCGTGGTGAATCAGAAGCCGTTTGCTGGCAGGCAGTGTCGTTCGTCTCCTCCGGGATTCAGCCGGCAGCATTCCTGCCGGAAGCTGATCGGGAACACAGAGCCGGGTTCTTCCTGCAGGTCACAGCAGTGATCTGGCGGCAGAGCCGGGGGAAGAAACTTCTGGAGCGGGCACTGGCCCTGTGCCAGCCGCGGTGTGATGATGCTTCAGACGCAGGTTGAATCCGGGATTCACCGGCTGCTGAGGAAAGAAATGACGCGAATGGAAAGTGCTGCCTGACTGCTGTCAGCACAGGCGGGCGGAGATTCGCGACGTTGAGGGAATAACGGACTGCCAGCGGGCGGGGACTTCGTTCCGTGCGTCAGGCCGACCTTCAACGCGGGCAGTATCAGGTTTCAGGCAGGTTTAAGGATTAGAGATCATGGCAGTACCCAAGCGGCGTCAGTCCAAGTCGAGGAGCCGTAAACGGCGGAGTCATAATGCAGTGAAGCCGCTGGAGCTGGCTCACTGCCCGCAGTGCGGCACAGCCGCTCCGACACATGTTGTGTGTCCCAACTGCGGATACTACCAGGGCCGTACGATGGTTGAAGTAGAAGGCTGATCAGCCATGCGTGTGGCGCTTGATGCGATGGGCGGAGATCATGCTCCCGGCCCGAATATCGAAGGAGCAGCGGCTGCGCTCGAAGCTAATCCGGATCTCGAGATCCGGCTGGTGGGCGACGAGTCGCTGCTGCGCGAACAGCTCAGTCTGCATGGTCTGAGCAGCGACCGGCTGACCGTGGTACCGTCCCAGGGTGTGGTCGGCATGGATGAAAAGCCCACCCAGGCTCTGCGTGCCAAGCCGGATTCCTCGATTGCCGTGTGCTGGAAGCTGATGGCCGGTCGCGAGGTGGAGGGTGTGGTCAGTGCCGGGAATACCGGGGCCGTGGTGGCGGCCGGTTTGAGAACCCGGCTGTTCCTCAAGGGAGTCCGCCGGCCGGGCATTGCTGTCACACTGCCCACAGCAGGCGGTCAGGCAGTGATGATGGATGTGGGTGCCAACCCGGGTGCCCGTCCGGAACACCTGGTGCAGTACGCGGTGATGGGCACCATCTATGCGAAGCGGGTGCTGGGAATTGAATCGCCTCGCGTCGGCCTGATGAATATCGGCACGGAAGACGGCAAGGGCAACGAACTGTACCGCGAAGCGCATCAGATGCTGTCGAAAGCTCGACTCGAATGCCAGTACATCGGCAATGTGGAAGGTCGCGGGCTGTATCGTGGTGAAGCCGATGTGGTGATCTGCGAGGGGTTCGTCGGCAATGTGGTGCTGAAGGTCAGCGAGGGCATGGCCGAGTTCATGATGCGCTCCGTGATGCAGACCATGCATCATGCCCTGGATGCCGAGCGCGAACAGGGCAGCCAGGCGCTGCAGAAACTGGCCCGCAGTTACGAGTACAGCGAATCGGGTGGGGCCCCCCTGCTGGGAATCGACGGAGTTTCGATTATCTGCCACGGGGCCAGCGATGGCCGGTCGATTGCCAACGCACTGAAGGTGGTCGCGAAGATCGAACACCAGAATATTAACGAGCAGATCATGCGGGAGATTGCCGGCCTGGGAGACAGCGCCGACAGCTGATGACTGCGGAACTGCTGCCCTGCTGCCGGACTAATCAGGCTGCGGACGCGAAAGGAGTGCGCCGGGTGAGTGAAATTGCCTTTCTGTTTCCCGGTCAGGGAGCTCAGCACATCGGGATGGGCCAGGCAATTGCCGGGCGATATCCCGCAGCCCGGGAGCTGTATGATCGCGCGGCGGAGCTGCTGGGTTATGACCTGGCGGACCTGTGCTTCAACGGCCCGGTCGAGCGGCTGGATTCCACCGTCGTCAGCCAGCCGGCGATTTTCGTCACCAGCCTGGCGGCCCTGGAGATGCTGCGGGCGGAATCTCCCGATAAGGTCCTCGGCTGCCGGATGGCGGCCGGCCTGAGCCTGGGAGAGTACACCGCGCTCGTGTTCGCCGGTGCCATCACTTTTGAAGATGGCCTGCGGATTGTGCAGCAGCGGGGCGAAGCCATGCAGGAGGCTTCGGATGCAACCGCTTCGGGCATGGTCAGTGCGCTGCTGCTCGACAGCGAGCAGATTGACAAAGTCTGCGAGGAGGCCTCGGCCGTGGGGACGCTGCAGGTGGCCAACCTGCTGTGCCCGGGAAATACGGTTCTGTCCGGCGACCTGGCGGCCTGCGAGAAGGCTGTCGAACTGATCGGCACCGCTGGCGGGCGAGCCGTCCCGCTGGCAGTGGCGGGCGCGTTCCACACCGGGCTGATGCGACCGGCCGATGAAAAGCTGGCTGCCGCCCTGGCGGACGTCACCATTCGCGAACCGCAGATTCCGATCGTCTCCAATGTGGACGCCCGGGTGCATACGGATCCCGATGAAATCCGCGAGATTCTGGTGCGGCAGGTGGTGAGTCCCGTCCTGTGGGAAGCCTCGGTCCGCAGCATGCTCGAAGCGGGAATACGCACATTTTATGAAATTGGCCCCGGTAAAGTTCTCAAGGGCCTGTTGAAGCGAATTGACCGGAAAGCCGAATGCACGACAGTGAATGACGCACTGGTCGCCGAAGGCTGAACGTCGGAAAACGGACAGTCAGACAACTGATGAGGCGCGCAGCAGGAAAGCTGCCGGCAGCCGATGAAGTGAGACCGGCAGCTGTTGTGATGTCGGCCTCTGCGGGAAACCGGCCCGACGGAGGCGGCGGAATCTGGAGAGAGTGCTGCTGAGGCATGCTGCGACAACCTCGCAGGATGCGGTAACAGGGCAACAGCTTGAAGATTCGATTCCGCCTGGGTATGAAGGCAGGATGAATGCCGCAACTGGTGAAGAGCTGAGAATCGGGAATGCGACCGGCAGTCCAGGCACTCTGCAAAGCGTGCGAAGCCTGCAGGTGGTGTTTCCCGCGGTTTCCCGGCTTTCCCTGGGGGCGGACAGACAGGAAGTGTGACAGGACGGTTGGCACAGCTGGCGGGCCAGTCTGACTGCGGTTCAGCCGGAGCAGGTGGCCTGCAATAGTTTGCGCAAATCTGCGTTTACATGGTTTACAGAACACGGTATATCTCCGGCACCACATCCGAAATGGTTGACGCGGGCGGGAATTCCGGCCGATTTAACTTTTTTGATGTTCCGGCGTCGAGCGAAAGTCATCGGAGGGTTCAGGCGTGAATATCGAGGAAAAGGTGGTGGGGATTGTCAGCGAGCAGCTCAGCGTTCCTCGCGAGGAAGTGTTGCGTCCCAGCTCGTTTATCGACGATCTCAAGGCCGATTCGCTGGACGTGGTAGAGCTCGTCATGGAGTTTGAAGACGAGTTCGAAATTACCATTCCCGAAGACGATTACGAGAAGATCCGCACCGTTGGTGACGCGATCGACTACATTCAGCAGAAGAGCTGACGAATGAGCAGGCGAGTGGTCATCACCGGGGGCGCGCTTGTCACGTCGCTGGAATGCGAAGTCGATGAGTTCTGGGATCGCATCTGCGCCGGGAAAA
>JAGQPV010000034.1 GCA_020426545.1 Planctomycetaceae bacterium | reverse complement strand
GAAGGCAAACCCGGTGAAGGCAAACCCGGTGAAGGCAAACCCGGTGAAGGCAAACCCGGTGAAGGCAAACCCGGTGAAGGCCAGCCCGGCGAAGGCCAGCAGGACGAAGGCAAAACTCCAGGGCGGGATGAAATCGAAAAAGCCCGCCAGGAGATGGAACGGGCTATTGAGGAACTGAAAAAGAAGAATCACGACGATGCGTCCGACAGCCAGGGTGACGCCATCGCCGAGCTGGAAAAAGCCAAAGAGAAGCTGGAAGAAATCCTGCGGCAGCTGCGGGAAGAAGAGCAGGAACTGCTGCTGTTCGCCCTCGAAGCCCGCTTCCAGAAAATGCTGGCCCTGCAGCAGATCGTCTATAATGGAACGCTCTCGCTGTCCCGCACACCCAACGAGGAGTGGACGGCCCGGCATTTCGGTCGCTCGCGGGAGCTGAGTGGTCAGGAGACGGAAATCGCCGTCGAAGCTCTGAAGGCACTCACGCTGCTGAAAGAAGAAGGGTCGTCCGTGGCCTTTCCCGAAGGGGTCGAGCAGCTGCGGGAGGATATGCTGACCGTTGCGGACCGCCTGGAAACCGAGCAGGTGGGCGAAATTACCCAGGGTATCGAGAAAGATATCATCGAAGCACTGCAGGAGATGATCGAAGCGCTGCAGAAAGAGATGGAGAAGAAAAAGGAAGAACAGCAGCAGCAGCAACAGCAGCAGCAGGGTCAGAAACAGGATCCCCCGCTGGTCGATCAGCTGGCGGAACTGAAAATGCTTCGCTCGCTGCAGCTGCGGGTGAACCGCGCCACGCGGCGACTGGGTCGTCTGGTGGAGGGAGAACAGGCCACGAAAGCCGATGTCGTCGGCGAACTGCAGCGGCTGGCCCGGCGGCAGGCCAGAATCCAGGAAGCGGCCTACGACCTGGCCACGGGCAGGAACAAGTAATGCCCGGTTCCAGGGCGGGTCAACAGAGCGAAACGTGATTTCAGCGGGTCCGGGAGTCTCAAGGGAAAGTGGAAACCATGGTCAGAATGGTATTGGCGTCAGCCATCCTGTGCAGTCTGGCGGCTGCCCCGGCTCTCGTTTCCGCTGCCGGGGAAGCACAGCCCGCAACTCCCGCTCCCGACACGCAGCTGTATGCCGCTCCGGATTTTGCCGAAGTTCGCTCACAGATGCTGGAATGGATCGCTCTGGCTGGCTTGAAGGATGCAAAAGTCCGGGAAGAGGCCGCCCGCATGTGGGCCGAACCCGAATCCCCCTTATCGGCCACCGACATCCTCGATCAGGCTGTGGCCACGTTCGCTCTGGCCGAACCGGAAACCGCCCGCTTTGTCGCCGCCTGCGACCTGCTCAATCCGCCACTGATTCCGCCGGAACCCGCGATTCTGGAGCGGGACGGACTGAGCCCGTTCTACGTCGCCAACATGCAGCTGTTCTACGCCCGCTATCTCACCCAGCGGCACCTGTACGATGAAGCCCTCGCCGTGCTGGAAGAACTGGATCCGTCCGAGGTGATCGATCCGGCGTCGTCTCTGTTTTTCCGTGCAGTCTGCGAACATCAGCTGCTCATGCGGAAAGAGGGGCTGGAAACCATTGCCAGTCTGCTCCAGAACACCGAACAGGTCCCCGTCAGCTACTCCACCGTAGCCCGGCTGATGCAGTACGAGCTGGAAGCCCTCAAGGAGAAATCGCTGGACGAAATCTCGCGGATGATGCGGGATGTCGAGCGGCGGCTGGACCATGCCCGCGCCGGACAGCGGGTGCAGAAAAAGCAGGAAGAAATCGTGGCTGGCCTCGATGAGCTGATCAAACGCGAAGAAGAAAAGAACGGCGGCGGTGGTGGCAGTGGCAGCGGTGGCCAGCCTCAGGGCAACCAGTCCAGTTCTCCCGCCGACGACAGCCGCGTGGGCGGTGCCACAGGTCCGGGAAATGTCGATCCAAAGAAACTGTCCTCACAGGGTGGCTGGGGGGCCCTGCCGGAGAAAGATCAGGCAAAGGCCCGCAATCAGATCAACCGGAACTTCCCCTCCCACTACCGTCAGGCCGTCGAAGAGTACTTCAAGAGAATCAACAACCGCACCCGGAAGTAGCGCAGGCCGCAGGCAGAAAATTGTCTCTCCGGGCGAATTCGCCGGGCCGCTCCTTCTTGCAGCTGGCAGCCCCGACAGCCAGAAATTACCGGCCACTGCCCGGAACAGCCGGCCGGGACAAATCGGAATGCGGAAACCACACGGAACGGCCACCAGGACCATAAAATTAAAGCGTTGCCAGCCGGAACCGGAAGCAGATTTCGCTCCGATATTTCAATTCGGTTTCCCCGACAGGCAACTCTTCAGTCAAGCCCCGACAGGGCACCACAGCAGTCTTCCTTTCGCCCGGGAGGACTGCCCGAGATTCAGGAGGCCCCGATGAGCCTGTCCGCATTCTGCCTGCTGCTTGCCGCTGCCGCCGCTCCCGGTGTGCAGCTCTCCACTCTGGATGGTTCCCGGCACGAGGGCGAACTGCAGTCCATATCCCGTGAGAACATCGTGCTGATGGCCAACGGGGCCGAAGTGGCCGTTCCGCTGGATCAGGTGATGGATCTCCGCCCGGAGAAAACTCCCGCCCCCGAGCCCGCAGCTGATGATGCGAAAGCCATTCGCGTGCAGTTGCTGGACGGAACAATGCTGGATGGCACCGACGTCGAAACCACCCGCAACCGGTCGCTGGATGTGGAAACGGCCGGCCTGGGCCGCCTCTCCACCAGGCTGGCTTCGGTGGGCAGTATTCGATTCGGCAAAGCCGATGAAGCCGTCCGCGAGTCCTGGGGACAGCTGACAGCCAGAGAACTCAAACGCGATCTGCTGGTCATCCGCAAGGATGACGTGCTCGACTTTCTGGACGGAATCGTGGCTTCCGTGGGTCAGAAGGAAGTCGGTTTTCTGCTCGACGGCAACGAGATTCCCGTCCCGCGGGCCAGGGTCTACGGTATCGTCTTCGCCCGCCGTCCCGCGGAAGCGCAGGTCCCCGTCTGCGAACTGCACATGCCGGGAGGACAGCTGCTGCGAGTTGCCACCCTGGGCTGGCAGGACGGACTGCTGGAGGCGGAACTGCTGGCCGGAGGTACGCTGAAGATTCCCTTCAGTCAGGTGAATCTGCTCGATTTCAGTCTGGGCAAAGTGCGTTATTTCTCGGCCATGGAACCCCGCTCGGTGGAATACTCCGACTGGTACGCCGACGTCCTGTATCCGCAGTGGCAGAAGTTCTCGAAGGAAACATCCGGGGTCGAGCACCCCGACCTGCCCGCCAGCGAACGCAACGTCGACAGCGAAAACTGGCAGTTCCGGTACCGGCGGGATGTGCAGTTTGACGGGAAACCGCTGAACGTGGCCCGGGTGCCTTATGCCCACGGCCTGTGCATTCATTCGCGAACCCGGCTGACGTACCGCATCGGTGGAGAGTACCGTCGCTTCCGGGCGACGATGGGCATCGATTACGAACGGGCCCGCCGTGGTCTCGGCCATGTTCACGTGGTGATTCGCGGCGACGGTCAGATTCTGCTGGAAACCGATGTGGCAGCCAGCGACGAGGCTCGCAAGCTCGATCTCGATGTGGAAGGCGTTCGCGACCTGGAAATTCTGGTCGATTTCGGCGACTTCGGCCCCTTTGGCGACAGCCTCGACCTGGCGGAGGCACGGGTGATTCGCTGACCGGCCGGCCGGTCCGCAGACAGCAGATTTCCAGCGGTTTGAGTAACCTGAGACGGGAATCCCTTCCCGCCGGGAGAGAAATAAGATGACCGAACGACATTGCCGCAGCAGCCGGCTTCAGACACTGGCCTGCCTGACATTCCTCGTTTGCCTGGTGGTGGGGCCATCGGTCGGCACCGCCCGCGCAGCCAGCGATGCCGTGCTCAAAGCCCAGCAGCAGCGGGTGGCGGTCGTCGAGCAGGTGGCATCCACGGTGGTGGCCATCTTCGGCGCCAGCGGCAACGGGGGCGGTTCGGGCGTGCTGATCACACCCGATGGTTATGCCGTCACGAATTTCCATGTGACCAGCGGCGCCGGCGACTTCATGAAGTGCGGCCTGAATGACGGGAAACTGTACGACGCCGTGATCGTGGGCATCGACCCCACGGGCGATGTCGCCCTGATCAAACTGCTCGGCCGGGACGATTTCCCCACCGCCGAAATGGGGGACAGTGACGCCGTTCAGGTCGGCGACTGGACCTACGCCATGGGCAACCCGTTCCTCCTGGCGACCGATTTCCAGCCGACGGTTACCTTCGGCATCGTCAGCGGCGTGCACCGGTATCAGTACCCCGCGGGAACGATCCTCGAATACACCGACTGCATCCAGGTCGATACGTCGATCAATCCTGGTAACTCGGGCGGACCTCTGTTCGATGCCACCGGCAGGCTGATCGGCATCAACGGTCGTGGCTCGTTCGAGAAACGGGGCCGGGTGAACTCCGGAGCGGGTTATGCCATCTCCATCAATCAGGTACGGCATTTTCTGGGCCATCTGCGAAGTGGCCGTATTGTCGACCACGCCACGCTGGGCGCTACGGTCGGTACCGGTCTCAACGGGCAGGTGGTTGTTTCCGAAATTCTGGAGCAGTCCGAAGCCTCCCGGCGGAATCTGCAATCCGGCGATGAAATCGTGTCGTTCGCCGGCCGCCCCGTGCAGAGTGTCAACCAGTACAAGAACATTCTGGGTATCTATCCCAGCGGGTGGAAAGTGCCTCTTGTGTTCCGGCACGATGGTGAAAAGCAGGAAGTGGTGGTCCGTCTGAGGCCCCTGCATCGGAAGTCCGAACTCAGCCCGAAGAAGAAACCGCCCATGCCTCAGCTGCCTCAGCCGGAAGACGGCGAAGAGGACGGTGAGAAGAAAAACGACGGTGAAGAGAAAGACGACGACGGGAAGAAGCCGAAGCGGCTGCCGCAGATTCCCGGCCACCCGCAGATGCAGAAGCCGAAACCGCCGGAAGAATACAAACACATGCTGGTGAAGAAAGACGGGTACGCCAACTGGTACTTCAACGAGGTGGAGCAGGAACGCGTTCTTGCCGGCCTCGGCCAGCTGGGCAGTTTCGATGGAGTCGCCGGCATCTGGACGCTCACCGGTGAACGCGAAGACGGCAAGACGGTCAGCATGACGCTGGCCGACCAGGGGCTGGGGTACGAAGCTCCGGGCACCGCCGTCTTTCAGCCGCTGGATGGGAGCCCGCTCAGGGACATGCCTGAGGGCAGTGGGGGGCTGCTGGCCGGCCTGCACCATTTCCGCCTGCTGCTGACCATGCGGAGCAAGCCATTCACCGAGTTCTACTACCTTGGCACCGAGCCCCTCGACGGCGCGGGAGAGCCGCTCGACGTGCTGATTACCGTGCTGAACGGTGCGACAACCCGATTCTATTTTCATCCCGGGAATGGCCGCCTGGCAGGTTTTGATACCTCCGTCGGTCCCGATACCGATGAGTGCGAAGTGCGGCTGGATAAGTGGCAGGATTTTTCCGGACATCAGCTGCCCGCCAGCTGGACGGTGCGGCATGCCCGCGAAACCTTTACCCGCTTTCAGCTGAAGTCCGCCGACCTCCGTCCCGCCACCGCGGCAGCCGGCAAAGACAACTGAACTGCCAGCTCAGCCTGACGGATGACGGTCTTTCTGACATGACAGACGATCTGACAAAGGTTCCTGGCCGAACCACCGGCATCCGGCGGAAGCGCCGGCAGCCCGTGCCCGCTCCGGGTGGCACATGGTTCCCGGGCAGCCTCCAGAAGAAAACAGAGTGACCGATGTCTCAGCCCCTTCTCTCCTGTCCGATGCTGCGGCCTGGCCGTCTGCTGGCAGTTCTTCTGCTGACCAGCGGGCTGCTGCACGGTGCGCAGGCCCAGGCACAGCAGCGTCAGAACCCCGTGCAGGAGGTTCTGCCGAAGGTGGTCAAGATTTTCGGAGCCGGAGGGATTCGCAACCTGCAGTCCTACGGCACGGGTTTTCTCGTCTCCCCGGAAGGCCATATGGTGACGGTCTGGAACCACCTGCTGGATCAGGACCGCGTGACCGTGATTCTCGACGATGGCCGCCGGTACGAAGCCCGCGTCCTCGGGGCCGAACCACAGCTCGACCTGGCGGTGCTGCAGCTGGAAGATGTGAAGGTCGCTCTGCCGTATTTTGATCTGTCCAAAGCGGAAGATATCCCCGCGGGCACCCGCGTGCTGGGTTTCAGCAACATGTTCAAAGTCGCCACCGGCGACGAACCGGTGTCCGTGCTGCATGGAGTCGTCGCCGCCCGCACCTCGCTGAATGCCCGCCGTGGTGCATTTGAATTCCCCTACGACGGGCCGGTGTATATCGTCGATGCGATCACCAACAACCCCGGAGCGGCTGGCGGCGTGTTGACCACCCGGGACGGGCGGCTGGTCGGCATGATCGGCAAGGAGCTGCGGAACGCGGAAACCAGCACCTGGATTAACTACGCTCTGCCCGTCACACAGCTGCGGGAAACCATCGGACAGATCATCAGCGGCGACTTCCGTCCCAGTCGCAACCGGACAGAAGATGACACGAATCCACGCCGTTACACGGCGATCAATTTCGGCATCGGGCTGATCCCCGACGTGATTCAGCGGACTCCGGCCTACGTGATTTCCATCGTGGAAGGATCGGCGGCAGCCCGGGCGGGCCTGAAGCGGGAAGACCTGGTCGTCTTTCTGAATGGCCAGCTGATTCAGTCCTGCCGCATGCTCCAGGAGGAACTCGGCTGGCTGGAAGCGGGTGACACGGTCAAGCTGGTCGTGCGACGGGATGGCCAGCTCATCTCGGTGGAACTTCCCGTGGAACGCCTGGCGGAGGAATAAGGGCCCGGCCAGTCGCTGATTGCCTTCCCGGTCGGAAGCCTTCCGCCAGCCTGTTGCCGGCACGCCATCCGTCTCGCCAGAACATGATATCCGCCGGCTCAACCGGTCCCCGAATTCTGCCCGGCTTCAGACCACACGAGCCGGACGGGCAAACTGAAATCATGCCCTCACCGGGCAAGAGGCTGCCATGAGAGAATTCCTTCTCCGCCTGCTCCCGCTGATCTGCCTGGCCGTCCTGCCGGGCAGCCTGACTGTGGCTGTCGCCGACGATGCCTCCCTCGATCAGCTGGAGGAGCAGGCCTTTCGCGAAGCCGTGGCTCTGGCCGATGCATCCATCGTGCGGATCGAAACGGTGGGCGGCCTGGACCGGGTCGGGCAGATGCTGACCAGCACCGGCCCCACCACGGGCGTGGTGATTTCTCCCGACGGGCTGATCATCTCCAGCGCGTTCAACTTCATTTCCCAGCCGACTTCGATTCTGGTGCAGCTGGCCGACGGACGGCGGTTCAATGCCACGCGGGTCGCAACCGACCACAGCCGCATGCTGACGCTGCTGAAGATTGAGGCCACCGAACTGCCCGTGCCCGCCGCCGCGGACCCGAAGGAAGTGAAAGTCGGCCAGTGGGCCATTGCGGCTGGCCGCACCTACGACCTGACGGTACCGAATGTGTCGGTCGGAATTGTCAGCGCGCTGAACCGCATCTGGGGTAAGGCGATCCAGACGGATGCCAAGATCTCCCCGTTCAATTACGGTGGCCCGCTCCTGAATATTGACGGAAAAGTAATGGGGATCCTGGTCCCGCTTTCTCCTCAGAAAAGCGGCGAGACAGCCGGTGTGGAATGGTACGACTCGGGCATCGGCTTTGCGATTCCCATGCAGGAAGTCCTGGCGGCTGCCGAACGCATGAAGGAAGGCAACGACCTGCACCCGGGATTGCTGGGTCTGACGCTTCAGGGCAGTGGCCTGCTGGCGGGTACGCCGGTGATCGATCGGGTGCGCGTGGAATCTCCGGCCGACAGGGCGGGCGTTAAAGAGAAAGATGTGATTGTGGCGGTTGATGGGCAGCCGGTGACCCGCCAGGCACATGTTCGCCATATTCTGGGACCAAAGTACGCGGGAGATGTCCTCCAGCTGACGCTCAAACGGGGCGACGAGGAACTCAAGGTTGATATCACCCTGGTTGATAAACTGACTCCGTGGGAATCGGGATTCCTCGGCATCCTGCCGGTGCGGCGGGCGGTGGTCGGCAGCGAGGCCCCGCGGGGAATTGAGGTTCGCCATGTCTTTGACGACAGCCCGGCGGCAAAGGCCGGCCTGAAGACCCGCGATCTGATCACTGGCTTCAACGGCAGCCCGGTCACCACCGCGGCGGAACTGGTGAATCTGGTCAGCCGGATGCGGCCGGAAGAAGAAGCCAGTGTCGAATATGAG
Organism: Planctomycetaceae bacterium; assembly: GCA_020426545.1. Classification (GTDB taxonomy): domain Bacteria; phylum Planctomycetota; class Planctomycetia; order Planctomycetales; family Planctomycetaceae; genus JAGQPV01. The sequence continues at coordinate 9,771 of JAGQPV010000034.1, read as the reverse complement.
CGCGACGGCAAAACCGAAACGCTGCAACTCACCCTGGCCGCCGTGCCGGACGATGTACCTGCCGACCTGCGTTCCTTCCCCATTCCCGTTGGGAAATCGGCGAAACCTGCGGCGGACGCCCCGGCGGCGGACGCTCCCGAAAAGGATGCCCCGCCAGCTGCGGACAAAGAGAACGACGAAGCGGGCACCGGACGAATTACAGGCACGCTCCCCGGCGATACCCACCGTTACTGGGGCTACGTACCCGAATCGTACAACCCCGACTGGCCCTGGGGGCTGGTCGTCTGGCTGCATCCGGAAAACGACACAATGGAAGCGGCCATCTTCAAGCAGTGGAAATCGCTGTGCGATCGCCGCGGTCTGATTCTGATTGCCCCGCAGTCCGAGGAGATCTCCGGCTGGAACCTCAACGAGGCCGGTTTCGTCACGGACCTCGTCCGCTCGATGCAGGAACGGTACACCATCGATCCGGCGCGGGTCGTGCTGCACAGTTTTTCCTCGGGCGGCAATTTTGCGTATCATCTGGCCTTCAAGGAGCGGGAACTGTTCCGCGGGGTGGCCGTGGCGGCTCAGCCTCTGCTGACACCTCCTCCCGAGAACGACCCGGACTTCCGCCAGCAGATGTACCTGTGCTGTGGAGACCAGGACCTGCTGCTCAAGCGGGTGGAGGCGACCGCCTCGGGACTGCGGAAACTGAAATATCCCTGTGCCTTCCGTACGCTGACGGGACGCAGTCACGAATACCCCGCGGCGGATGATACCGCGGAAATCGCCCGCTGGATCGACCTGCTGGACCGTATCTGAGGACCTGGCACGGCCTGGCCTGCCGCATTTCCGACAGTCCCCCAAGACATGACTTCTCCCCTGCGTGTGCTGCTGACGGACCGAGCCTGGCCGGACAACCTGATCGAACGGGACATTCTGGCACAGGCCGGGGCAGAGGTTGTCGAACCGGCAGATACTTCGGAAGCGGCGCTGGTTGCGGCAGCAGCCGACTGCGATGCGCTTGGCACCTGCTGGGCTGCGGTGCCGGCGACGGTGATCGATGCGGCTCCCCGGCTGCGCTGCATTTCCCGTTTCGGGATCGGCCTCGACAACATCGACGTCGCCCGGGCCACCGAACGGGGCATCCCCGTGACGAATGTTCCCGATTATTGCGTCGATGAAGTCGCCGACCATACCATCGCCCTGCTGCTGGCCATCACGCGGCAGGTCGCGTGGTACCACCATCAGACCAAACGGGGACTGTACGAGCGGCAGTCCGGCAGAGCACTGCGGCGGTTGAGCACGCTCACGCTGGGTCTGATCGGTTTCGGCCGCACCGGCCAGGCGGTCTACCAGCGGGCCCGTGCCCTCGGTTTTCAGGTTCAGGCCAGCTCCCGTTCCGGCGACAGTGCCGGTACCGGTTGCCCGATGGTCTCACTCGATCGGCTGCTGTCTACCAGTGACTGTATTTCCCTGCACCTGCCCCTGACGGAAGAATCGCGGCATCTGCTCGGGGCAGAGCAGTTCGCCACACTCAAGGAGGGGGCCGCTGTCATTAACACGGCCCGTGGCGGACTGATTGATCATCAGGCGCTGTACAGCGCCATTCAGTCACACCAGGTTTCGGCCGCCGCACTGGATGTGTTCGACCCCGAACCTCCCGATCTCAGCGAACCCCTGTTCGCCGATGAACGGGTGATTGCGACTCCGCATGCCGCCTTTCTCTCGCAGGAATCTCTGCTGGATTTGCGCACACGGGCCTCGGTTCATCTGCTGCAGGCCCTGCAGGGCCACCGTCCCGACCAGGTCGTCAATCCGTCGATATATGGCCCGTCGGCATAACCGGACTGCCCTTTGTCGGCAGAGGAGCCTGGGCGAGCTGCTGAATCCCGCCTGATCTCAATCGGTGAGGTACTTTGCAGTGTTGCATACAGGCATCTCTCGCTGGACCTCTGAGGTCAACAGTTCCTTCCGGTGCTGCATGTTCACCTGCCTGCGGAGTGAACGAGTTCGATTGGGCCGTCGAATCTCGCCGGGTTTCCCCGCGGTTCAATACTGAATCTTCCCGATTCGCTCTGAAGCAGGCTGTCACCCGTCGCTCAGCTGGAGTTCCGGAGCACCGCCGGTGTACGACGTCAGATTCAGCCGCCTGAAGCAACTGCAATTCTCCACACCCAGCCAGGGACCCCAGGCGGACGCGCTGCGGTCTGACAGCTGACAAATTTTTGCCCGTGCGGATGAGTGGGCATTCCGGGTTCGTTTCATGGCCGATGCGCAATTCAGGGAACACGACGAGCGCACCTCCGAGCTGGAACATCAGCTTCGAGAGCGAGAGCTGGTCGTTGCTGCGCTGACCGAACGGCTTGAGCAGGCTGCCGATCAGCTTGACCGTCTGCGCCGCACCGGAGCCGACCGCGGACCACGAACCGCCGGCCTGCCGCCCCAGCTGGTCGAATCGCAGCAGGCTCTGCTGGATGACCTGCAGACTGCCGTACAGCAGTGGGAAGATCTGCAGGCCGCCAGTTCGCTGGGCCGGCTCGAAACGCAGCTGACGGAAATGCGGGACCTGATCATCTCCCGGTTCGACCGACTGCAGTCGGACGGAATTCCGGCAGCCTCCCGGGAAGCCGCCCACCGCAGAAATCCCGCTCCCGAACCTGTCGCTCAACCGAAGCCCGGCCGGGAACCGGCGACCGGTGGGAAGTCGGAATCCGCGGGCAACCTCGCCGGCTGGGATGCTGTCAAAGCGATGCTGCTGGCCGAAAACCCGGCAGCGGAATCGGACAGACCAGGTGCCGGCGGGCCCGATGAAAAACGGGAGACATCAGGCAGTCAGCACAGCAGCGTTCCCGCGGATTCCGAGATCATTCCGCCAGCCGGAAAACCGGTTCAGTTTCCCGAACCCGTTGACCTGGACCAGGCGGAACGGGAGGAACTGGCCTTCGCCGTGCTGGAGCGGGACGAATGCATCGCCGCGCTGGTCCGACAGCTGCGCGAGGCCGACATGCAGCTGTGCAGCACCATCGACTGGCAGAGCCTGACGGATGCCCCCGAGGAACTGACCTGCGAACTGCAGCACATGCAGCAGCGGCTGCAGCAGCGGCTGAGCGAGGCAGAGGTGGAGCTGTCGCTGGAACGGGCACGGCTGGCGCGGGAAGAAGTCCGTCTCAAGCAGCTGGAAACCCAGCTGCGGCGACAGAGCAAGAGTCTCGGCCTGTTGCCGGATGAACCAGCGGAGGGAGGCCCAAGGGCGGATCACCCGGAGAAGGACCGGGAAGGCAGCGGGAAATGGATGCGACTGCTGGGGCGCTCCCACCCTTCCGACAGCTGAGTGAATTTCCCCGCCGTCGCCACAACAACGGGTGAAATACGTCTGGCAGGCCGGACCAGCAGCTGGTCGCCCGGCAGGGACAGTACCAGGCTGGTGCTGCAGCGGGCTGATGCAGCGGGGCGCAATGCCGCAGTCAACAGTGCCGCACAACCTGGAAACAGCCTAATCCGCGGCGGGCTGCTCGAACCCGGCCTGCTGAATCGTTGAGCCGGATGGCTCGAACGCGGGAAACGGCCCCGGGAAATCAGCAGCTGCTTTGGCATCGACTGTTTCACGGCCGGCAGTCCGCGCTTCGGTTTCCACATCGGCCGACATGGCAAAGCCCCGGGTGCCGCTCAAAGTCGACAGCCACCCCAGGAACCGCTTCTCGGGAGCAGCCACCTGCTGACTGAGCCGCTGGCTGAGTGGTGTCGGTTTCTTTGTCGATGGCAGGTCATGCAGATAGTCCACCAGAGACTGCCGGGTGTCTGGCGAGCTGTGCAGAGCGAAATGCACCCAGGCCCAGGCTTCCTGATAGTCCACCCGCTGCATCTGAGCGAATTCGTCCAGCTGCTCCAGCCGCTCCAGATCGGGCTGCCATCCGTTGGCCAGCAACGCGGAGAGCTTCTGCGTGTACTCCGTGTTGACTGTACCGGGGCGGGGCCCGGGCACTTCGAAATACTCGGCGAGGCCTTCGTCAATCCACAACGGCACTCGTCCCAGGCTGGCATGCAGCAGGCCATGAGTAAACTCGTGCCGCAGATCTTCCTGAATTCTCTCGCCCCAGAAGGTATAGACCGCCAGCTCCTTCGGAGTCCCCACAAAATAGGCCCGGCGGGGCGGAAGGCCAGGGTAGGTGGTCTCCAGAAACGAACGGTACTCCGACTCGTTATTGAAGATATACACGACCACATCCGACCGGGATTCCGGCAGGGCGAGTTCCTCGTGAACCTGACTGCGCAGCACCATCAGATCTTCAATCACCGGATGATCGCGGGGCAGTCGAAAATCGCTGAGCACCAGCAGGTTGTCGCCCCGGATGGAATGACGGACCGGCCGGGTGACCAGCTGCCGGGTTTCCACACTGCGGCAACCACCCGCGAGCCCGGCACACAGGGCCAGCAGCAGCACGCCGGTGACAGCAGCAGATCGGCCACGGCAGGAGAAACCGCGCCGTGGAACCCTGGCGAGGGCAGTCATCTCCTGCTCTCCGAAGACCACTGTTTCAGCTGCCGGGACAACTCCATCCACCAGCTGCGAACAACGGTGTGATCGGTGGTGCCCAGCCAGCAGCGGAGGAAACGCAGCCTGTCCGACAGCGAGACCTGCGACAGACCAATCTCCCAGGCAACGGCAACCAGAGAGCGCCGCTGCTGACGGCTGCCCAGTGGGGCAGCTGAAGTCAGCCCCTCGGTCCGAGTGATCAGCACCGGGGCCGCCACCGAACCGCGGACGATCCGCAGGTGGCTGGCCAGGGAGCCGCCGGGGGCCGCATCAAAGCCGTGGTCGTGCAGCGACCTGATCGTGCGGGCCACCGCTCTGAGGAGGGCGGATTTCCGCCCGCTGTCCGTTCCAGGGGAAATGCCGCCAGTTGCCCGAACGGCTTCGGTGAGGGAGTCCGTCTCGGGAGGAATTTCTGTCATCAGCCAGCTCTGGCGGTTACTGCAGTCACCGGCATCGGTGCCGGACTCTGCGCCAGAGGCAGGGGCAGGCCCCGTACTCTGCTGAGAAATACACAGCAGCGGACGAGGCGTGGCGAATCCCCGGCGGAGCAGGGCATGGCCGTTCTCCCAGGCCCTCCGGGCGGAAGAGAGGTGCTGGCGGGAAGTCAGCTTCGACCAGAATGAAGGGGACGGTTCGTTCCACGACTGGACCACCCCGTGCAGCGGCAGACCCTCAGCTTCCAGACGGGCCACGAACGGCGAAGACGCGTCTTCCCGGTCCAGGTTCTCATGCCGCGTCAGCTGCTCATTTTCGTGCGAAACCTCTCTACCCGACAGAGAGCTGCCGGCATGTTCCAGCAGACTGTGAGGGTTCCGGCAGAGTGCCAGTAGCAGCGGTTCGCCCAGTGAGGCCAGGCCACGGATCTCACAGCCGGCAGCCCGCCGGATCAGCAGCCGGCGATTTCCGCGGCTCCATTTCCGGTCGCCCTTGTCGAATGCATCGATCGACAATCGCTGACAGCAGCTTTCCGCCGCGCGGGCGAAGGGCTTTCTCTGCAGGGGGGCTGCAGTCTTCCAGGTTCGGCTGGCCGTGCCCGTACGGGAGGTAAGCACCGACCAGTAACCGCTGAAAAAACGGGCCCGTTCAGCGGGCGTGGCCCGGTTATGAAAGAAGTGGCTCAGCAGCGACAGATTCCAGTGCAGCTGCCGTTCCGGTATATGACGTTTCGGCACGACAGCATGCAGGTCGATCAGCCACAGGCGGACAAACTGCCCGGGATCAATCTGCAGCAGAATATTTCCCGCGTGCAGGTCGTGATGAATCAGACCGGCCCGGTGCATCCGGCCGATCATTCTGCCGAGTTCGGCAGCGATGCGGTGACGTACGCGGATACGGGCCTTCCGCGACAGCCCGCCACAGTCCTGCAGTATGAAATCGTGCAGCGTTTCCGTGCCGGCGATGGAGCGGGTCAGCAGGTAACTGTCGGTCGCCAGGCCCAGCTGCCGGTTCACGCCGATCGCCAGCGGCTCGATGGTGTTGATGCCCGCCAGCCCCACCTGCACCGCCGCATTCCACTCCAGAGCAGCCCGACAGGGACGCACCACATTCTGCAGGCGGGCCTTCCAGTCGGCCACGCGGAAATGCTTCAGGTAGTACGCTCCGGAAGGCAGACTCAACCGGTAGACCGTCCGATGCGGCCCGTCCTTGACGATCTCTGCCTGCCCGTTCTGCAGCCACCGGGCAATCCGCAGGCCATCCCGGTCGAACAGTTCCGTCACCAGGCTGGAATCCGCCTGCCAGCTGGTACTGCCACTGCGGAACGAAAGAATTTCGCCGCGGCCGGCAACAGGATCGCTTCGGCGCATGCGGTGTCGCGTTCTGGCAGTCAGCTGGTCCATGGTCGTGGCCGCCGGGAAACAGATGCCCTGTCAGGGCGTGATGACTGGGTGAGAGCTCTGCCGCTTTCACAGGGAACGCAGCGAAAACCGTGCTGCCGCACTCCGCAGCAGATGGGAACAGAAGTCGGGCGGACGGTTTTCAGGTGCAGATCGACAGGCAAAGGTCGACAGGTGCCGTGGCAATGTTCAGCGTCGGCCGCTGTTACCGGGCCCGGCGGCATTGCGGAACTGCTGCAGCAGATCTCCGAAGGGATTCAGCGTACCCGGGTTCACAATCAGGTCGCTGCGTCCGTCTTCCATCAATGCCCGAATCAGTCCCGGATGGTCCCGCCACTCACCGAGAGTCCACTCCCGGATGTCGCAGTAGGTATCCTTCAGCCCGTTGTCGATCCGCGGCACAAACACGACGGTATCGGGTGTGCGGACCACGTGATAACTGAAAGCGGAGTACATGGCTGCTCCGCCGAGGGCAAAACAGAACAGGCACAACATGATTCGACGCATCGGACGTCATCCTTACCACAACCTGCGAATGATATGTACAGTGCGTAACGCCCTGCGGGCGGATGTTCCCACAAAGCCATTCGTCGGGCAAGACGGGTTTGGAGAGTCCACACCCCAGGCCGGATCAGCTGCCGCCCGTCCGGGAAACGGTCGAAATGGCGGCTCAGCGCAGACGGCCGGCCACGGAAAATTCCTCAGCAGCTGCGACTCGCCGCACGCATTCGGGGGAACGTAACCCGTTGAGGAGCATCCATTTCTACAGAATGTGAATTTCCCTCCGAAGGAGGACCTCCCGGGAAAAGCGCGTTTCGCCAGTCCGCCGGTTCAGGCCAGTTTCACAGCGGAATTCGATTGCAGGCTCTGGCGCAGGGCGGCTTCCACCTCACCAGGCGAGGGGAAGGAAGCCAGCTGCTCTGGCTGTTCTGGGGGATTCCCGTGCAGATCGCTGGCGGAGGAGAAGTCAGCGGAGTCTCCTTCGAGACGAATCACGCCATGGTTTCCCACCACCAGCAGATCGGCAGCCCGGGCAGAGGTGCCGTCTGCAGAACCTGCGGCAGCCGGATTGCTGAACAGCGACAGCGAGATGGTCTGACCGCCGACGAGCGTTGCGAGGACATTCAGCACCTCTCCGGAAATGTGCTGCTGCACCATCACCCGGCTGAGGGAACTGCGGAACAGGGAGGAAAGTCGCGACAGGAGGCTGGCCGCCACCGCTGGAGCCTCCGCCGCAGCCCGAATGGACCACTGCATCCGGGCCGAAACGGGCACTCCGGCCTGGCCTGTGGCAAGGGCATCCTCCACGGTGCGAAACACGTCGGACAGGCTGAGATGCATCGTCTGAAGTTCCTCCTGCCTCAGGTTCATTCGCAGCTCAGTGCCAGCACGGCTGTCCTGGCCCGACTCCAACTTTTCACCAGGGCGTACCGCGGGAAACACACTGCCACCCGGTGAATGCCTGACTGCTTCTCAGCTGCCGGAATTTTCATCGGACAGCCGTTCCGCCAGATAGCGGCGGAGTGCGTCCGGCCACTCCGGCATCAGCATGCCGGTGGCTGCCGTAAATTTTTCGGTGGAAAGCACACTGTAACAGGGGCGGGGGGCTTTTGAAGCAAACTCGGTGGCTGGAATCGGCCGGACCCGGCACTTCAGACCAGCAATCTGCATAATCTCCCGGGCAAACTCAAACCAGGACGCATCGCCGCTGCTGGTCAGATGATACACGCCGGGCGAGCCGGACTGGCACAGCCGGACGATGCCTTCGGCGAGGTCGCGGGTGAAAGTCGGCGTACACCGCTGATCATGAACGACGGACAGTTCTTCACGCTCGGCCCCCAGCCGGAGCATGGTCTCCACAAAATTGCCTTTGGCCCGCGTGGCTTTGAGACCATACAGGCCGCAGGTCCGCACAATCATGGAGTCCGGGCAGCTGGCCGTCACCAGGTATTCCCCCGCCAGCTTGCTGCAGCCGTAGACGGACAGCGGTCCCGGGAGGTCCCGTTCGGTATAGGGGCTCTTGCGATCCCCACCCTCTTCCATTCCCGAGAAAACGAAATCCGTGGAGATGTGAACCAGCGGGATACTTCTGGCATGACAGGCGATAGCCAGATTGCGGGCCCCCAGGCTGTTCACCGCGAAAGCATCTTCCGGAGTGTCCTCCGCCAGATCCACCAGGTTCCAGGCGGCGCAGTTGATGACCTGGACAGGCTGATACTGATCCAGCGCCGCCTCAATGGTTTCGGGCCGGGTCAGTTCGATGTCGGTCCGCCCGAGCGGCAGCGGTTCCAGCCCGGCTGCCGAGATTGCCGGGCCTAAATCGCTCCCCAGCTGGCCTTGTCCGCCCGCAATCAGTACCCGCATGATCCTTCTTCCCATGTCATCAGGTGGCGGAGTTCCAGAACGCCGGCCCCGCTGCCAGCCCGGGCGCGATGGCGAGCGTCAGCAAGGCTGTGCGTTCCTGCAGAATACCACCCTGACTCGTGAATGGAATCCCCCAGTGGCTGCCCGCCAGTGGACCTTCAGAGTAAACTGCCGCCCTGGCAGGAAATTCCACCGGAACTCCGGTGTGGTTCAGTTGTTCCGGGAGTGAAGGTTGCAGATTCCGTTGCCCGTTGATAGGCTTGTGGATTCGTCCGCCCGGTTTCTCCGGCGCGGCCAGGCTGTTCCTGTTTTTTCGGATTCAGCCTGTCAGCACAGTATAAGTGGCAGAGAGGACTGATCGCCGCATGGGTACGAAGAAGTCAGGCAAGGGACGTCGGAAGCTGGGGCGGAAGAAGCGACGGATGCGTTCGAAGATTCGCCACCGCAAATAAACCCGGGATGCCGTTCCGGGGCTGCTGCTTCCGGCCTGCTGGCGGGGCTGTGCTGTCGTGCACAGTCCTGTTGCCGCTGGTTGACGTGGCTTCTGCGGAAGCTGCGGTGCTGCTCTGCGCAAACGACCGTTGGGCCGCGCTCCCTTCCCGCCCGAGCAGCTGTTCGGTGTGAAGAGTTCCGCTGCGCCGAACTGGAACCCGCGACCAGCAGCTGCCCGCCGATCAGAAGTTCGCCACGCGGAATCTGCCCTGAGCAGAACTTCCCGCGCAGGCTGCTTCACATCCCCCCGAAGACTGTCAGGCTACCCGCCCACGGTCCAGTCCGCGCCGTTCCACGCCCGTCAGCCAGACTCCTGCTGACGAGCGCAGTGCAACCGGCCAGAGACTGGCGCCGCGGGTTTTCTGCTGCGCTGTACCCAATGTGCCTCAGCAACTGGACGACATGACCTGCGCGGGACAGCCCCTGGCCGGTTACTGTCACTGCGTCTCGCAATCGTCGGGGCGCGCGTCTGCACCTTCACGGCCTGCACCTTCACGGCCTGCACCTTCACGGCCTGCACCTTCACGGCCTGCACCTTCACGGCCTGCACCTTCACGGCCT
>JAGQPV010000348.1 GCA_020426545.1 Planctomycetaceae bacterium | reverse complement strand
TGCATCATGCCGGTTGTTTCTGCTTAAAAGGGTGAACGGGTGGCAAAGACAAAGCGTCGTAAAGTCCGACGGAATGTGACGAAGGCTGTGGCCCATATCAAGGCGACCTTCAACAACACTCTGGTGACCATCTCTGATACCAGCGGCGATGTGCTGTGCTGGGCCACGGCTGGTACAGTGGGTTTCAAGGGGAGCCGTAAGAGCACTCCGTTCGCGGCCCAGCGGGCTGCGGAGACCTGTGCGGAACGGGCCTCGAAGTTCGGTGTGCGGGAAATGGAGATTCGGGTCAAGGGCCCCGGCTCCGGTCGCGAAAGTGCGATCACCGGGCTGCAGTCCTCGGGCGTGCGGGTGCGGGTGATTGAAGACGTGACTCCCCTGCCCCATAATGGTTGCCGTCCCCCCAAGAAGCGGCGGGTGTGATCCGGCGGGTTGGACTGCGTTCGGAAGCATACCGATGGCAACAGCTGTCGGCACAGCATTCGGCGGGTTCTTCCCGGTCGATGATCATGGCCCTTCTGTCTGATGCCATGCTGGACTTCAGGCCGATTCAGCTTCCCGGTTGATGCTCGCGGGAAGCGGCAGGATGAAGCCACCACCCGGAACAGATTCGGGTCAGACAGTTCTCACCGAATACAGTTTGAGTGGAGTACGGACAGATGCGAATTCGCTGGCGTGGTCTGGAACTTCCAAGCCGTGTTGCACTGGAGCGGGACGACGCCACACCGACCTATGGTCGTTTTGTGGTGGAACCGTTTGAGCGTGGTTTTGGTGTGACGATCGGCAACAGTCTGCGACGGATTCTGCTGTCCAGCCTGGAAGGCTGCGCGGCAACCCGTGTGAAGATTCAGGGTGTGCAGCACGAGTTCACCACAATTCCCGGAGTGGTGGAGGATGTCACTGACATCTGCCTCAACCTGAAGTCGCTGGTGGTGCGGAATGCCAGTGCCACGCAGAAGACCCTGCGGATTGAACGTCATGAGCGGGGTGTGGTGACCGGGGCTGATTTCATCACCGACGATCAGGTGGAAGTGGTCAACCGGGATCTGGTGATTGCCACGCTGACGGATGATGTTCCCTTCAATCTGGAACTCTCCGTGGAGAATGGCCGGGGTTATGTTCCGGCGTCCGAACATTATGAACGCGAGCCCGAAGTCGGCGTGATTCCTCTGGATGCCGCTTATTCGCCGGTGGTGCGGGTGCGGTACAAGATTGAGGAAACCCGTGTCGGTCAGCGGACCAACTACGACCGTCTGATCCTGGAGATCTGGACGAACGGAACCGTCAGCCCGGAAATGGCGCTGGTGGAATCCGCGAAGATCATGCGGAAGCACCTGAACCCGTTCATCGGCTATCGCGAACCGGGTCCGGAGATGCCGCCGGAAGCTGGTCTGAAGAGGATGATGGAGCAGACTGGTTATGCTCCGGTCGATCTGGAGCTGGAAGAGAAGCTGGGCCAGAGTCTGGCGGAGCTGAATCTTTCGGTTCGGGCGACAAACTGTCTGGAGTCTGAAGGGATCAACACGGTTCGCGACCTGGTGGGTCGTGCCGAAGACGATCTGCTTCAGGTCCGCAATTTTGGTGAAACAACTCTGCAGGAAGTGCGGGAGCGTCTGAGTGCGATTGGACTGCGACTGGGCATGAAGGTGCCTCAGCCGTCGTCCTCCTCCCACCCCTCCTGATGTCTGGTGTTATGTCCGGGGTGATCTTCGCCTGGTTCGAAGACTTCCCTGCTGGCAGTAACGGTTCAGGTTAGTGTTCAACAGACGGTTACCCTGCTTCGATGCGGGGTACTGAGGAAGAGACGGGCATTCTGCCATGAGACATCGGATGCGGGGTCGCAAGCTCGGGAGAAACGCGACTCACCGGAAGGCTATGTTTCGGAATATGGCCTGCAGTCTGATCAGCTCGGTGCGAGTTGATGAGGATGATCCGCAGGCGCCTCAGGTGCCCGGCCGAATCGTTACGACGGTTCCCAAGGCCAAGGAGCTGAGGCCGTACGTGGAGAAGCTGATCACGATGGCCCGTAAGGCCCGTGTTCACGCTGAGCGGGCCCGGGAATTCGGGACCACCGCCGAGCGGGACAGCGATGCCTGGCGGACCTGGCGTGAGTCGGACAAGTGGGCTCAGTGGGCCGCGGCGACAGCCCCTGCTCTGGCTCTCAGGCGTCGTGCGTTTCAGCTGCTGCGGAGCAACGAAGCGGTCGATGTTCTGTTCGATGAACTGGCGGAGCGGTTCGAAGACCGTCCCGGTGGATATACTCGGATTGTGCGTCTGGCGAAACGGCGGCTGGGCGATGCCGGCGAACAGGCTCTGATCGAGTTTGTCGGTGAGCGGGACCGGACCCGGACCCGTCAGCGTTCGGCTCCGCTGGTCGTGGAAGATGAGCCGGAATCGGATGCCACGCCGGCTGCCGCTGACGAGACGGAAACCGCCGAAGCAGAAGATGCGGCTGCCTCGGAGACCGAGGGCGGTGCCTCTGACGAAGAGAAGTCCGAACAGCAGTAAGACTGCCGTTCCTGCGGATTTCATCAGACCATACGACAGCAGCCTGGCTTCCCCTGAGGGGAGTCAGGCTGTTTGCGTTTGAGGAGAATGAGGTCTCTGATGGTGCCGCTTTATGGGCGGCGGCCGTCAGCAGGGGTGGGGTATCATACCTGCCGGAACAGGCGGGGAACCGGCGGAAATTTTCAAATTGCCGGCGGGTTGAGGGGCGAACGGCCGGGACGGGTCTTGTCACTGATGCGAAATGTCAGATAACCTTCACACGATGTGATACGGGGTGAGACCGAGGCATTCGGTCGATGTGGATTACATGTTCTGCCGCAGAAGGGAATTTCGGCAGCGATGCAGCCCTGTCAGCCGTTTAATTTCAGTTCTGCCATGCTCCGGCTGTGTGTGGATATCACGCGGCGGATGGAGCCGTTTCAGCATATCCGCATGGATCAGGTGGCGGTGAGCTTCGCCCAGGCGCGGCGGAAGGTGTCTTACGGACTGCAGGCGAAACTGACGCCAATGCGGTTTGAGGGCGGTCAGCTGACCACATTGCGGAACGGGCAGCAGTGGACTGTGGAGCGACTGTATGCCGGTGAGCAGGAGATGTTGTATATCCTCACGTTCTACCTGCCGCGTTTTTTGGATCATCCGTTCCGTGAAAAGCTGGTGACGGTGTTTCACGAGCTGTTTCATGTCAGCCCCCTGTTTGACGGGGATATCCGGCGACTGACGGGCCGGTATCATGTGCATTCCGGCAGCCAGCGGGAATACGACCGGCAGATGGAAGTGTTCGTGGATGAATATCTGTCGCTTCGGCCGCCGGCGGAGATCCTCGCCTTTCTGCGCTGCCGGTTTCGGACGCTGGCCCGGCGGCATGGCGGAGTGGTGGGGCTGCAGATTCCCACCCCGCGGCTGATCCGGCTGTCCGATACCCGCTCCGCCTGATTCAGCCCGCGAGGCCCGGTCGAACCAGTGGCCGGGAGATCGCGCGGCCGCATGGCTGGTGCAATCGTTCTGACCGGAACCTGGCGGAGGCGGGGCGCTGCCGTGCTGGGAAATCCGGCAGCTTCCGGGGGAGGGTCGGCGGAACTCCGGGCTTCACTTTTGTGGAACTCCTGCTAATAATATCTGATCGAGCGGTCCGTCTGCGGCTGCCGGGATCATGCATTCTCAGCACCGTTCGCAGTTCCTGCGGACGCGATGACGTTATTGTGGCGAACGGGCGGTTGCCGTCCGTTTGCCCGCCAACTGATGGAAAGAACAACTCATGGCAGTGACCCTGACTGAGAAGGCCGCTGGAGAGATTCAGCGGGTGCTGACAGAAAAGAACATGCCGGCCGGAACGGTACTGCGTGTGGGTGTGGCAGGTGGTGGCTGCAGCGGCTTCCAGTACAGCCTCGGCTTCGACGAAGCGACCGATGCCCAGAAGGACCATGTCACAGAGCAGCACGGCGTTCCCGTGGCCGTGGACAAGAAGAGCGCCCTGTATCTCGATGGCACCTGCATCGATTTCTACGATGGCCTCGACAAGCGCGGCTTCACGTTTGAGAATCCCAATGCCGTGAAGAGCTGTGGTTGTGGCAGCAGTTTTTCTGCCTGAATCGCAGGTTCCGGAGTGTCCGCCCGCCTTGTGAGCCCGGGCCTGCCAGTTTCTGGTGGCCGGGTTGCGGCGAAGCTGCTTCCGTAATTTCTGAGAGTTTCGACTGTCCCACAGCTGCCCTTACGGCTGTGGGACAGTTTCGTTGACAGACAACCTGGCTGAAGAAGGGCGTGGCGTGAACATCGATCTGTCCGGAAAAACCGCTCTGGTGACGGGCGCTTCCCGTGGCATCGGGCGGGGGTGTGCTCTGGAGCTGGCCCGCCGCGGGGCGGATGTCGCCATCAATTTCCGGTCGCATCCGGAAGAGGCGGAGGAAGTTGCTGGCGAAGTCCAGGCACTGGGACGAAAAGCAGTGCTGGTGCAGGCGGATGTCGCCGATGCCGAAGAGGTGGAAGAGATGATTGCCCGCACTGTGAGCGAGCTGGGCGGGCTGGATTACTTCATTTCCAATGCGGCCTACAGCGATCGCCAGCGGATGCTGGCGGCTGATCTGGACGGTTTTCGGCGGACGGTCGATGTGACGATGTGGGGGGCGTTCTACGGGGTTCGGGCGGCGGCTGCGCAGATGGTCCGCCAGGAACGGGGCGGTTCGATCGTGGTGGTCAGCTCGCCGCATGCGGTGATCGCCATTCCGACTTCGATGGCGTACAACATGTCGAAAGCGGCCATCGACCACATGGCCCGGACGGCTGCGATCGAGCTGGCTGAGTACCGGATTCGTGTGAATATCGTGCACCCCGGCTGGATCGACACTCCCGGCGAAAGGAAGTTCTTTACCGAGGAGCAGCTTGAGCAGGGCGCCAAGGGGCTGCCGTGGGGACGGCTGGGACAGCCGGAAGAGATTGGCCGGGCGGTCACATTTCTGTGCAGCGACGCGGCCGACTACATGACCGGTGGCACGCTGACGATGGACGGCGGAGTCAGCCTGCCGTGGTGGTCCAACCGGGACGCGGGCGCACAGTAGTCCCGCCTGCACTGCCGGTGGAGCGGCGGGTTGGGCCACGCCGGCTGTCCTGCGACAGGTCTGGCTGGCCCGGGGGAACTCGACAGGGCGGAGCCGGCGGTTCAGGGAATGACCAGCTGGCCTTCCTCACCGTCGCCCGTGGCATGCAGCGACATTTTGACTTCGACTTCCGTCCTGTCCTGGAAGGAGTCGCGGGGTTCGCTGGCCAGCTTGCTCTGCATGCTGGTGGTCATCTCCCACTTCACGAGGCCAAACGGGACCTCGCTGCTGGCCCACAGGGTGCCCCGCTGGGTGATCCGCGTTTCGCGGCTTTCGAGGATTTCCGTGGCCAGTTCCGGGGTGGCTGTAAACTGGCCGGCGGGCGTGTCGACGGATTCTTCGCTGCCGGCTTCCGGGGCACGGAAAGGAACCACGGCAGTCAGCGAGGGGGACAGGTACACGGCGTGGCCGGCAATCGGCTGCGGTTCGCCCATGCCGACCTGCTGATAGCCCTTCACAATCGGGAGGTAGGACACGGGAATGCCGGCTTCATCGACGGCCTTGCCGATGATTTTTTCCACGGGCACGAGGACCTGAATGATTCGCAGCCCGGCCGGGCCGGTTTCCACACCCTCATCGACTGGCTTGCCGGTGGAAGACCGGATTTCAATCCAGCGGCAGGGAACCTCTTTCCCCTCAAATTCGGCTGTTTCCTCGCCCAGAGCGACCAGGGTGAGGTGCCTGGTCCAGTTCATGACGAGGTTCCCCAGCGTGGCATCCGGGCGGATTTCCGTCTGACGCACGGTTCCCTCGAAGCGGACCCATGTCCCCTGCTCCGCGGGAATCGAACGGATCAGCCCCTGGGCCCGGGCCGGCGTGGCGGTGGCAGCAGACAGCAGGCCGGCGACCAGCAGCAGCAGGGCCACGCGGACACAGGTCCGAAGCTGCACCCGCATCGTGCGATGTTCCATGAGGCCATACACGGGCTCGCTCTTAGAGGCTCGCGGCTACGTCGTCCATGGCTGCGTCAGTCGGCGAGCCGGCCGTCGCTGGAGAGCAGGATCGCGACCGGACGGGTCCCCTCGAACTTGCCGAGCACGATGGCGAGAAGTGCGGTGAGCGGCACGCAGAGGAACATGCCGGCGACGCCCCAGATGCTGCCCCAGAAGGTGAGCGACAGGATGATGACGAGCGGGCTGAGATTGAGGGTGCGGCCCATCAGACGGGGCTCGACCAGATTGCCCATCACCGCCTGGATGAGGCTCAGGGACACGAGCACCAGGACGAAGACGCCGACATCACCGAACTGCAGGAGGGTGAGGAGGGTCGGCAGGAGCACGGCGAAGAGCGAGCCGATGCTCGGGATGTAGTTGAAAAGAAAGATCAGGAGCGCCCAGAAGCTGGCGAAGTCGACGCCGACCGCCGCCAGCACGGCATAGCAGAGCACGGCGGTGATCAGGCTGACCAGCGTCTTGATCCAGAGATAGCCCTCGATCCGCCGCTC
>JAGQPV010000347.1 GCA_020426545.1 Planctomycetaceae bacterium | reverse complement strand
CGGCGGACTGCTGAGCAGTGGCTGGCAGCAGGAACGCGGCATCGGCCGAGTTGGTCGACGAGTAGCGGAATGCCTGGCCGGTTTTTCCATTCGCAAGGAACACGTTGAGTTCAGTCGCGTCGGTTCCGGTGGGTGCCTGCTGGCTGGTCCAGTTTCCGGCCATGCCGCCGTTGGCGAAGGTGGCGTTGAATTCCTTCTGGGCCTTGGGATCATAACCCTTCAGCACGGCCACTTCATGGCCCGACTGCCCATCGAACGCATTGCTGCTGATCGACAGCCCCGTGGCACCGCCGCTGCCCGTTCGCGGGGCTTCGGTGAAGACAATGCCCTGCTGACCAGCCCGGAACGTGTTCTGATTCAGGCGGACTTCCTTCCACGAGCGGGAACCGACCAGTCGGACGCCGATGGTGGCCTGATCGAACACGTTCTGACTGACGGTGACGTAACTGCATTCCGAAGCCATATCGACACCCACCGCCATCGGCCCCACGAACTGGGAACCGACAATCTGCACGCGGCTGGAATCGGTCCCGCTGCTGGCAGCCTTCAGCTGAATGCCCATTGCTGTGGGGGCACCTGGCTGCAGTCGGCAGCGTTCAATCAGAATTTCGTTTTCATACTCGGCGAAGCCAACGGCTCCCGCCGCGCTGATTCCCGCCTGTGTGAAGCCGTTAATCTGCAGGTCGACCAGCTGTACTCCCGAGATATAGCCCGTCAGCACGACTGCAGTGGCTTTTCCGGTGGCGTTGAGATCGAAGCCCCGCACCTCAAACTTCTTCTTGGAATCGATCGACAGAACAGGATCGGAACCGGAGGGAGCCAGGACCGGGCGGGTGCCCGCTTTGGCCCTGAGGATCACCCGTGCTCCATCGGCCCAGGCATAATCAGCATCGCTGATGCGGAGTGATTCGGGGTAGGTGCCCGCCGCGACTTCAATCTCCTTGAAATCCTTGCGGTTGATCGGCTCCCAGTTCTGTTTGACGTACTGAATGGCGTCGCCGATTTTGGAGAAGTCGCCCCCGGAACCCACTGTGATGACCCGACCCCGGGCCAGAACACCTTTCGGGTCGCCCTTGGTTGCCGTTCCGCGGGGCGAGGTTTCTCCACTGGCTGCGCCGCCAGTCTGCGTGGTATCGGTGCCGGTAACAGCCGCTCCCCCACCGGTGCCACTCGTCTCTTCCCCGGCGAACATTGAATAGCCGAACCAGCCGACCACACCCAGCAGCAGAACACCCGCCAGGGCCATGCCGCCTTTGCGGGCCTGAGGATTCTGCAGCAGCTTCTGGAAATCCAGCCCGCCGCCGGACTTTTTACGCCGCTTGTTTCTGCCGCCCGTGCGGATGCCTGAACCCGAGGAAATGCCCGAGCCCGGTGCCGTGGCGGGAGCCTGGTCGAACGAGGGGAACCCCCCCGCTTCCACCGGGACAGCGGCGGGTGCGGCAACTGGTGCTGCAGGAGCGGGCTCCCCTGCGGCGGGGGCATTCTGAGCTGGAACCGGGGTGCCTGCCACGGGCACGGCCTGCGGCACGGCAGGTGCTGCCACGGGAACCGCCGCGGCTGGTGGCACCGCGGCCGCAGGAGGCACAGAGTTCGCGGGAGGAGCCGCTTCCGCAGCCGGAGGAGCCGGTGCAGCATCCGCGGACGGAAACGAAGGAAAGGCCGAAGCAGCTTCCTGCACGGACGAGCCGGTGCCGGAGCCGGTCTGCGAATCGCTTCCCGGGGCGGATGGCGAGTTTTCGGTATCGGTCCCGCTCAGGCTGGACAGGAAGTTGGCCAGTTCGGCTTCTTCCGGAGCGGGGGCGGATGTGGCGGCCTCGGCAGCAGGCGGAGCAGCGGGAACGGGAGCAGCCTCAGGCACAGCGGGCTGTGCTGTGGGTACGGGCTGAGCAACCGGAATCGCAGCGGCTGCGGGAGGTGTCCCTGCCGTGGACGCCTCAGCAGCCGGGGCGGCATGTGCCGCGCCGTTGCCATTGGCTGCTGCCTGCTGGAGTTTGCCGGAACCACCATTGGAGGAACCACCGGTCACCGCCGGATTCTTCAGCCGCCAGTCATCGCTGGCATTTTCAATCAGCCAGCTGGCCAGCTGCTGTTCCAGTTCCTCGGCCGACTGCACCCGGTCATCCGGGTTCTTGGCCATCATCTTCAGAATAATGGCTTCCAGCGATTCCGGAAGATCTTCGCGGTCTTTGCGAATTGAGGGGGGCTGGCGGGTCTGATGACTCATCAGACGCTGGGCCAGCGTGCCTTCGGTGAACGGTGCATGGCCGGTCAGAATGAAGTAACAGGTACAGCCCAGGCTGTAGAGGTCGGCCCGTGCATCGACACTGTGACTGTCCAGTGCCTGTTCCGGAGCCAGATAGTCGGCGGTGCCCAGCACCTTTTCGTCGTGAGCCACCGTCAGCGACTGTTCGTCGTCATCGGCGAAAAACCGGGCCAGACCGAGATCCAGAATTCGGACGGTGCCGTTCTTATCGACCAGCAGATTGCCCGGTTTGATGTCCCGATGCACCATGCCGGCATTATGGGCATGCGCCAGGCCGGCAGCAGCCTGCCGGATGTAATCGGCCGCGGTCACATAATCCAGCACGCCCTCGTTCTGTATCACTTCCTGCAGCGACTGCCCTTCGACGTATTCCATCACCAGGAAGTGGATTTCCGTGTCCTTTTCCACTTCATGGTCAACATCGTAGGCCCGCACAATATTGACATGATCCAGCGAGGCAACAGCCTGGGCTTCCCGGTGAAACCGGCCTAGGTAGGACGAATCATTCACCCGCTTGGAAGGCAGCACCTTGATGGCGCAGCGGCGGCGCATCAGCACGTGTTCCGCCAGATAGACGGAACTCATTCCTCCCTTGCCCAGCAGCGACAGCAGCCGGTACTTGCCGAGGAAGAAGCCCTTGTGCTTTCCCTGCAGCAGCTTGTCGGCCTGCCAGCGGGTCAGGTGGCCCCGTGCCACCAGCTGGTCGGCAATGGCCCGGGAATCTTCCAGATCCACAGCCTGCTGCTGAAATTCCTTCAGCAGGCGGTTCAGCAGATCAGGAGTAATCAGCCCGCTCTGCTTGACCACCGCAAGGAAAGAGTCGGCTGTCAGTTTAATTGCCATGACAGTTCAGCCCATCACTGACGCAGTGCAACAGCGCGAACACTGCAGCTGGAGAGTCTCTCCAGACACAGAGCAACCGCGCATGCATTGATCGAACGTGCCGCACTACAGAAAAGCGCAGGAAATGCCGGCGGCCTGGACAGGAAAATCAGCACGATCTCTTTGCTGAAGGGCCCGCTTCAGGACTGTGGCCTGAATCCAGCAGAGAGGCCAGACTGTTCTCACTTCAAATTAGCAGGCACTGGGGTGCCTTTCCAGCCATTGCTGCCCGGCTTTCCCGCTTTCTCGCAGGCGAATCGTTTCCGGTGCCACCTGCACCGGATGGCACAAGTTCTCCAGCATGCTTTCCAGAGAAATCCTCTGAAAGGCCGGCCGGCGGCCCGGCTGTGTTTTCGGTCACCGGGCCAGGGCCAGCTTTCGCCACAAAGGACGGCCGGCACCGGTGCCCGGCAACGGCTCAGAATCGCGGAAAGAACCTTTGGGGCCGCTGTCGAACCTGTGATACACTGAGTCCCCGGCGGCGCAGTTCGTCCTGCGTCGTCCTGCATTGCATCTCACATTGCATCCTGTGGCGGCGGGCCCGGCAGGCAGGACACCTCAGGCAGCATCCAGTTGGTGTGACATGTGGCCCTCCGGCGACAGGCCGGCAGAATCGATTCAAGACGGCATTTCTGCAGGACCGCTGCCGGCAGTTCTTCGTGACTGCCAGTGGCGGACTGTGAACGGGAAGGTCTTCCCATGCGGTATTTTCTCTCTGCCGGACTGTGCTGTGGCCTGCTGGCCGGATTCCTTTCGTCGCCAGCCATGGCTCAGAATCTGACGGTGCAGCAGCCCGTGTTCGGTGTGAACTCCGTGGGCACCACCGTTTCCGTCCCCGATCGGGGTTCCGCGCTGCTGGGCGGAGTCAGCAGCGCGGGGGCGTCCCGCAGTCGGTACGGCTTAGGCCCGTTTCGTCCCGGCTCCACCAGCGGCCAGTTCCACTCGGCCTCTTCCAGTTCGGTTTCGGTAACCATCCACGATTTCGCAGAGATGGATCGCTATCTGAACAGTCTGCCGGATGCGGGCCACGCTGGTTCGTCGTATGCCGGTTCGTCTTTCTCCGGGCAGGGCTCCCGACTGACGGGAGGGGCCGCCGATGCCTGGCGGAGTCTGCAGGCCCGTTCCGGCATTTCCGGGAGCAACTCCCCTGCCCTGTCGCGTGCAGCCATTCTCGGTCGATCCGGCTCCACATCGACGGGCCCGGCGAGCGGTGGCTTTTCCCCGCCGGCCAGCGCCCCGGTTTCCGCCGCACAACCGGCCGCTGAAGACTCGCCGGCAATTTCCACGGCAGGCCGTTCGCTGCAGCTGGGGTATGCGGCACTGGATCGAGGCTCCCGGAATGTGGCCCGCATGCATTTCCGGATGGCGGCCCGACGTGGCAGTCAGCAGGCCCACGACGAACTGGCTCGCCTGAAGACTGGCTCCAGCTCCCCGGCGCTGGCCCGTTCGACGGACAGCCGCGCGGCGGAACAGCCCGAATAGAGCTTGCGGAAGATCACGCGGTATCGGCCCTGGTACCGGCTGCGCTCCTGTCGGTCTGTTCATAGTCCGGCCGGCAGATTGAATCTTACGCAGGCAGTCCGCACTGCCAGGCGGGTCCGTCCCAGGCATGTATACGGTCGTTCCGTGGGTTTCGCGGGCTTCCCGCTGCAGAGGGGCTCTGTCAATCTGGCAGTCTGCCACTCTCGAAACCGGCCAGACGGCGGCATCCTGGCAGACGGAGTCCGCCGTCTGCCAGGTCCGGCCTGCGGCGGCGGGCCCTTCCGGGGGAGTCCGCAGAGGATTCCGGAAAACGCAGGAAAGCACTGGATGTTGTGTTTGGTGTTTCCATACAGCACAAATTGTGGGTTCGGTGGAACTCTTCTGACGGGCCCGTTTAAGAACGTGCACAGCTCGGCACGGCATTCGCTATGAACGTGCCTCAAACCGTAGAACAGAGCTGTGCGCCGGTCTGGTGTGCTGCCGGTCAACAGCCACAGTACACATTTGCCTGCCAGGGGTGATGGAATTCGTTTCAATCACCGCGGCAGTCGGGCGGCACGGGCAGCAGTCAGTCAGCCTGGGGCAGTGAGTTCGGGGAATTACCCCCGAAACCGAGGAGAATTCAATGGCAACGAAGACGAAGTCACCCGGCAAGAGCGGCACGAAACTGGTTCCCATCGGGGATCGCGTGGTTCTCAAGCGGCAGGAAGCAGAAGCCACCACAGCCGGGGGCATCGTGCTGCCGGACTCAGCCAGAGACAAACCGCAGCGGGGAACGGTTGTCTCCGTGGGCGATGGCTATGTCCGCAACGACGGAACCCGGATTCCCCTGACCGTCAAGGAAGGTGATGTGGTCATCTTCAGTTCTTACGGCGGCGACGAAATCAGCCTCGGAGAAGAGGATTACCTGCTGCTCCGCGAGAGCGACATTCTCGCCGTCTGCCAGTGAGCTGATGTCTGAAAACCCCTGGTCGCCTCCCCCTGCAGTCAGGTGGGGGTGCCGGAACCGGCCGCCAGAGGCCGCCTGAAACCGGGGTTCTTCGGACAGAAATCAGCCTGCGATTCCTCGCCGAATCAGATGCCCCGGCAGTGTGGGCAAACCCGCTTTAGATCAACCACAGCGGTTTCCGTACGGGCCCCGATTGACGCCCGGAACAGTGGAACACAGGAGAGAAGAAACCAATGGCCAAAATGATTGCTTTCGATCAGGAAGCACAGGAAGCGATGCGGCGGGGCGTGAGCAAGCTGGCCCGTGCTGTGCGCGTGACCCTCGGTCCCCGTGGCCGGAACGTCATTCTGGAAAAGAGCTTCGGCTCCCCCACCGTCACCAAGGACGGTGTGACCGTCGCCCGTGAGATCGAACTGCAGGACAAGTTCGAAGACATGGGCGCCCGGATGGTCAAGGAAGTGGCCAGCAAGACGTCCGACGTGGCCGGCGACGGCACCACCACGGCCACCATCATGGCTGAGGCCATCTACAACGAAGGCCTGAAGAACGTCGTGGCCGGCGTCAGCCCCGTGCAGATGAAGCGGGGTATGGACCAGGCTGTGGCCGACATTACCGCCAAACTGCGGGAAATGGCCATCGAGTGCCGCACCAAGAAGGCCATTGCTCAGGTCGGAACCGTCGCCGCCAACGGCGATGAGGAAATCGGCCGGATTCTGGCCGAAGCCATGGAGCAGGTCGGCAAGGACGGCGTGATTACCGTCGAAGAAGGCCGCAGCCTGCAGACCGATTATGAGCAGAAGGAAGGCATGCAGTTCGATCGCGGGTACCTCTCCCCGTACTTCGTGACCGATCCGCAGACCATGGAATGTGAGCTGGAAGACGCCTACATTCTGATCCACGAGAAGAAGATCTCCAGCATCAAGGACCTCGTGCCGGTTCTGGAGAAGGTCGTCAACTCGGGTCGTCC
>JAGQPV010000346.1 GCA_020426545.1 Planctomycetaceae bacterium | reverse complement strand
TCACGTCGGCCACTTCGAGGGTCAGCCGCTGCAGTTTGATGCGGCGACGGGCCTGCTCCTGCTGAATCAGATCGATTTCGGCGGGATCCACGGGCTCCTGCCGGGCCTGCAGACCATTATCTGCGGCCGGCGGCTGAGCAGCCGGTGGCTGGGCGGCGGGCGGCTGGGCGGCATCGGCCTGGGCCAGAATCCGGTTTCTCACCCGGTCTGAAGCACCCAGCATGGCCTGAGCCCGCACGTTTGCCGGATCAAGTTTAAGAATGGCCTGGCCGATCTGCTCGGCCCGGTCCAGTTCACGAATGCCAACGGCCTGTTCGCCGGCAGCTTCCAGACGGACGATTTCCGACTCGTAAGCCCGCTGGGCGGCCTGCAGGACGGAACGACCGGCATAGGCCACGGTCAGTCCGTCCGAGGTTTCGGCCTGATTCCACAGACTCTGCAGGAAGGGGCCGGCGGCTGTCATCCGGCCGACCGGCAGTGACTCGCTGACCGACTGCGACTGTGCCGAGAGCGTCAACTGGACAGATTCCGCAGCCAGACCACGGGCCAGGTAGACGGTCGAGCGGTCTGACCGAAGCGGCAGTGCCACAGCGGGCAGCACTTCCAGGCCAGCCGGCTCGTACTTGAGTGTTTCCGGGTAGAACACCGGAGCATTGGCTGCGGCAGCCAGTCGCGAACCGGCAGCGGCGGGAGCGTCTTTCCGGGCATCGGCATCGTCGAACATCAGCATGCCGCCGGTACGCTGTGCCAGCACTCCCAGCAGCTGCAGATCGGTCCGGGGACCAACCGCATAACTGTGGACGGGAACGCGGCTGCTCCGCAGTTTCTGCAGCAGCTGTTCCAGTTCGGCGGAGCCGATCAGGCCGGCGGTGCTCATGCCATCGCCGATGTAGACCACGGAAGCCGGACGCTGCTCACCGGGAACCGTTGCCAGAGCCGACTGCAGAGCCGCCTCAAGGTCGGTGGCTCCCAGAGGCACCCGCTTTTTCAGAGTGGCCAAAGCCTGCTGTGTTTCCTCGCTGGCAGCCGGATGGAAACCGTCCATCAGTGCCTTCGGCGCCACATCGACGGCTTTGAGGTGAACCCGGTCGGTGGCGGGCAGAGCGCTGAAGAATGCCTCCAGCACCGCGATTCCCTGCCGACGGTGGGCTGCCACCTGGCTGGCTGATGTATCGATCAGCACAATGTGGTCGTGCCCGCCTTCAACGGCAGGCAACTGTTTTGCCTGGATTTCCAGGGCAAACAGCTGCTGCCCATCGAGAGAATTCGACCGGAAACCGGCGGACTGCTGCACGCGTTTCGCACCAACCGGGGTGGCGGCCTGGCAGGGGATGACTGTCCCCGCGGCACACAGTCCGGCAAGCAGCGACGCGGCAATTGCCCGACGCGGGCTGGCTGGCCATCTGAAGTTCATGAATGGCTTCCTCAAAACCTCGAACCGAGTCACGAAGGTGCCAGCCTGGCCGACTGCCGGCTAAAAGCACTTCGTGGATGTCGACGATGTGACCTGCAGAACGGAATTCCGACTGCTCGACCCCACTATTGAATACCAGCCACAACCCGCAGTGGAGGAATCCACGGCTGACTGAGGAGGTTTTGTGGAAGATGAGCTGACGGCAGGCCGTACAACCGGCAGGGTCAGAAACCAGTCGGCCTCTGCTCCCCGATGCGGCCCCCCTGGCGGGAGATGGCTCACGAATGGAACCGCCCGCTGAGGGAAACTGCTGTCGTACACAATCTCTGCAGTACATCTCTATTCTAGCTTCATGCTCGGACGCCATTGAAGCAAAATCTGCCAAAATTCGGTCGGAAATCGCTGTCGGCGTACAGTTTTCCGCCTGTCGGCCTGCACAGTCGCTCCCCCGGCTGCGGGTGATACGGCTCCGGCCGATTACGCCGGTTGCCGCCCGGCCAGGTGATCGCCCGAGCCTGTCTCGCGGCATCCCGCTGGATGCGGAACGGCTGCCCAGGCAGGAGAAACAGGGCGGATTCTGCCGATTTCGGCGGTTGTGCCGGCCACGTATGGTGCAGCCGGCCTGACTCTGCCGATGACTGTGTGCGTACTGCCAGACGCCGCCTGCCGGAAACCGGACGGGTGTGCGCCCGCAGACTTCCCTTCGTCGGCATGTCCGCAGTCGTTGTGCCCGCGGCGCCAGTTCAGCTGCGGAGCGGTTTGCCGCAGGCCCCCCGGAGCCAGCCATGAGAATGCCCGCCCGCGCACTCTGGCCGGGAGCCGCGGTGGCCGTTCTGCTGGTCCTGGCAGCCTTTGAGATTTCCCGGCTGCGCACAGCCCGCCAGCCGGCCACAGCGGTCGGGCCGGCGCTCACTTCGGGAACCGCCTTCGCCGTTCCGCTGCGGGAAGGTCGGGCTGTCATCAGCCTGCCTGACGGCGATGGGCGGGCCTGGCTGCTGATTCTCAGCTCGCTGGGCGATGCCAGCCAGCACGAGCAGATCCGCCTGAATGCGATCTCAGCCGCGGCAATCAGCGGAAGAGACCTGCAGAGCAGCTCCAGCCGGCTGGAACCGGTTCTGCCGCTTTCCCGGCCACCCCAAGCTGCCCGTTCCGCAGATTCTCCGATGGAAAGCCCCGTCGTCTGGAATCGGCCTGCCAGTGCCCTGGCGGACGCGGCGACAGACGATCTGCAGCCAGTCAGCAGTCGCCAGCCGCCTGCGGTGCGCACATTCCGCCTCCATGTGACTGATGGCGACCCGGGCGATGCCCGTCAATACACGGCTGTCGAAGGCCGTCTGGCGGGTTTCGGGCAGCAGATTCAGGTCTATGCGGATGCCCAGCTGCAACCCGGCGAACTGGCTGCCGGCCTGGTGGAGGAAATCGTCCAGCTGTTCGACCGGTCCGTCTGCCCTCAGGTGTGCGGACTGCTGGGCAGCTGGAACGATGTGGACGACGACGGGCGGTTTACCGTGCTGCTCAGCCCGTGGCTGGGCCGGCTGCAGGGCGGGAAAACTTCGGTGGGCGGGTTTGTGCGTCAGGCGGATTTCAGCCGGTCGGCCGATTCGCCTCTGAGCAATCGCTGCGACATGCTGTATCTCAATTCCAGCCTGCGACCGGGCCGCCATCTCGAAACGCTGCTGCTGCACGAGTTCACACATGCGGTGTGCTTCAGCCAGCGGGGGGCCGGCAGCATGGCCGGAACGCAGCTGCCCCGTGAAGAGGACTGGCTGAACGAAGCCATTGCCCACGCGGTCGAAACCCGGTTCGGCGGGTGGAGCAACCTGGATTACCGCATCAGCCGGTACCTGAATGAACCAGCGCGTTACCCGCTGATTGTGCCCGATTATTACACCGCCGGGCTGTGGCGAAATCATGGTTGCCGCGGGGCGACATCGCTGTTTCTGCAGTGGCTGCAGCAGCGGTATGGCGAGCAGATTCTGCGGCAGCTGGTGCGGGAACCTGCCAGCGGAATTACCAGCCTGGAACGGGTAACCGGGGTGCGGTTTTCCGCACTGTATCGGCAGTTTACGCTGGCTCTGGCCAGTGCCGAGCCCGGCAGGCCGGCCGGTGCCGGAATTGAGCTGGGAGCGGCACTGCAGTCGCCCGTCAGTCCCGGATTACTGCGGGCCGGTCACCTGCAGGGAGTGCTCAATGGATGGGGGCTGGCCGGGCCTCGGCGGACCCGCTGGAATACCAGCGAGACGCCACGGTTAACCGTCAATCTGACCGGCACCAGTACCGCATGGATCGAGATCCAGGGGCCCCCGTCGTCCCGGGGTGGGCATCGCAATGCTGCTGATACAGGAAGGGACTGGCAGCTGGTGCTGGAAGGTCGCCCGGGCAGCCGGCTGCAGGCCACTCTCGTTCCACTGGAGCGACCTTCGGAACAGTTCGAACTGCTGGCCTCCTGTCAGGGAGAGGCTGGCCGGATGGATTCGCTCCCGACCCGACAGCCGCACCTGGCCAGGACTACTCGAACAGCCCCCGTCTCGGGGGTGGTGACGGCTGGTTACTCCTCGCGGTTTCGAAGTCCCGCACATCCCGCCAGCGGGGCCGGAGCCAGGGCCGGCACCTCGGCCGCCGGCAGGCTGGCGAAGTACAGCGAGATTCGGGTTCACATCGGCCCGGCAGGTTCCTGCACGGCAGGAACTGCAACTGCAGCAGGGGAAGCGGCCCAGCCGACGCCGGATTTCGCAGCAACGCCCGAAGTCCTGCTGCTGGCCTGCGAATGGCATCAGGGCGAAACCCGGCAGAATGTCTGCCTCACCGGGGACGAACTGGCAGCCGCCAGGGTGAACCCGCCCGCTGCCGCCGGCAGCCAGCCAGGCCGATCAGAATACCGGCTGCTGTTCCCCCTTCATGATCGACAGGGGCAATCTGCCGGCAGAACGCTGACCCTTAAAGCCATCGTGCGCGACAGCCAGGGAAACCGGCACGTCCTGTGGTCCAGCGTGCCGGAGGAGCCACAGGACGGATTCAGCGGAAGTCATTCGCAGGAAATGGCTTCGGAACCACTACCAGCCCGCCGCTGACTACATGCTGGCAGTATTCGAACGGCAGAAGGGTTGCAGCCGGGCTGCCTCAGAGGCTGGTTCGCGTCACGCCCCCGTGTCACAGCCCCGCGCTTCGGGCCGCTCATTCCGGCTCTTCACCGGCCAGCCGGGCCCGGTTGGAGTACATCCGCTTGATATCGGAAATGGGCGACATGCGGATGAGGCGGTTCTTGTAGGTCAGCCGGCCTTCGTCGTCGCGGCCCAGCTGCTCGTTCACTTCATCCACGGCCAGGCCGGCATACAGCCCGGCGAAGGTCTCCGGATCGACTCCCCGGCCGGTTTCCAGATCGCTGATGGCATTCACACCGCCCGCAGTCACGGCGAATGTGTTCAGGCCTTCAACCGCCGGAGTGTACAGCCCTTCCTGCATCAGGGCCTGCTGGGCGACGTTAATCGCATCGAGGGCGGCCTTGATGCGGACGGTCGCGGCATCGGACGGGCCGTCAACCGCGTCCTGGGCCTTGAGCTGCGGATATTGCGGACCCACAAAAGCACCTGCGGCGAATCCGGTCACCAGCAATGCCAGACCGGCCAGTCCCTGTTTGAAATTCGACATTTCCACAATCCTCACTGGGGCCAATCCACACACCGTTCTGCCGGATAACCAACCCTTCCGACTCCACTGCATGGTGATCTGCTGCCAGCAGTCCTTCAAGTCCAATTGGAACCGCCGGGCCCCCGCGGAATCAAACGCACACCCCCGGGTTCCGGCTCCACCGGTCGTGCCGCTCGTTCGGGCCGAAGACTGTCCCGCATCCCGGCAACTCTGCTGATCTCTGACGGTTACACGGTTCGCGGCCGACAGTTGTCTGTATGGAAGTGGCCTCCCTATACTTCCCGCATGTCGCACACCGAAATCGTCATTCGCGGCGCCCGCGAGCACAATCTCCGCAACATCGACCTCCGGCTGCCGCGCAACCGTCTGATCTGCATGACGGGGGTGAGCGGTTCCGGCAAAAGCTCTCTCGCGTTCGATACGCTGTACGCCGAGGGACAGCGGCGGTACGTCGAATCTCTGTCGAGCTATGCCCGGCAGTTTCTGGGGCAGATGCCCCGGCCCGAAGTCGATTCGATCACCGGTATTGCCCCCTCGATCTCGATTCAGCAGAAAACCGCCGGCCGCAACCCCCGCAGCACGGTCGGCACCATGACGGAGGTGTACGATTACCTCCGTGTGCTGTTTGCTCGCGTCGGCACCGGGCACTGTCCCCGCTGCTGGCGGGAAATCACCGCCCAGACGACCGAGCAGATTGTCGGCCATCTGCTGCAGATTCCCGCGAAAACCCGCTACCTGGTGCTGGCCCCGCTGGTGCAGCAGCAGAAGGGCGAATACCGCGACCTGTTTGAAGACCTGCTGAAGCAGGGGTACCTGCGGGCCCGGGTCGATGGTCAGGTGGCTTCCCTGTCGGACGATCTCCGGCTCGACCGGCAGATGCGGCACAACATCGAAGTCGTGGTCGATCGTCTCTCCGGCGGAACAACCTCCCGCAGCCGCGTGACCGAAGCGGTCGAGCAGGCCCTGCGCCTCTCGGGCGGTTCGCTGATCGCCGCTGTTCCGTCCGAGGCCGGGCCGGCGAAGAACAGGGCGGAACGAGACAGCACCGAAGGCGAAGGCAGCTCTCCCGAATTCGTCGACCGGCTGTTCAGTTCGCAGTATGCCTGCACGCACTGCGGCCTCAGTTTCGAGCCGCCCAGCCCGCAGCTGTTCAGTTTCAACAGCCCGCTGGGCATGTGCCTCGAATGCAATGGGCTGGGCATGCGGCACGATTTCCTGCTCGACCTGCTGATTCCCGATGAGAAAAAGTCGCTCAACAAGGGAGCGGTCGAACTGCTGGGCGCCGTCACGAAAATGGGCCGCTGGAAGAAGCACATCTTCAAAGGCGTGGCCGAAGCCATCGAGACGGACCGCGGCCTGGCCGAAGGCAGCGTGCTCAAAACCCCGTGGAAAGATCTGCCGGAAGCCGCCCGCGAGCTGCTGCTGTACGGCCTGGGCGAGCGGCACATCACCTTCTCCTGGCGGTACTCGGGCGGCGTCTGGAAGCACG
>JAGQPV010000345.1 GCA_020426545.1 Planctomycetaceae bacterium | reverse complement strand
TGGCCACATCCCAGCCCACGTAAACCAGCCGGCCTTTGCCGGCAGGCACACTCAGCAGCGAGGCAACGCTGTTCCCGGAGCCGATAATCGACTGGCCACCGGAGGCCCGCACGGGCACCACATTCCGGGCGTTGATCCAGGGGTGAGGCTGGTCGGGATCCAGATGCTGCACGAAAGGGTGTTTCGGCAGCAGCAGCGAACGGTCGCCATCAGCAGCCCGCGTCGTGTTTCCCAGCAGTTCCTGCTGCAGCCGGCGACCCGCCGGCGTGTTGAACAGCTGGAAGTTGCCCCGCAGCAGAATCAGCGTACCGCCATTCTCAAGGTACTGTCTGACATAGGGCAGATCATCGACCGAATATCGGTTTGGTTCCATTTTTGCCCGGGCCAGGTCACCTGCCACAATGACAGCGTCGAACTCGCGGTACCTCCTGGGCGGCAGCCAGGTTCGCTCAAACAGTTCCACCGGATGCCCCTGGCTGTGGAAGGCGAATCGGATCAGCGGCTCGTCAAATGCCGGGTAGCCCGTCATCAGCGCCACTTTCGTCTGCTGCAGGTCCGGCGGTAACTGATCGGGCGGCAGCAGAAAGCTGCCAGATACGGGCTTTGTGGAAGCAGCGGCTGCCACAGCCAGCATTTCCGCCGGCTGTCCGAATGCATCGAGCCGGCCTCTCTGGCCGATCTGCCAGACGTCCGCTCCGGCGGGCAGCGCACCGATGTCGGGACGGTTCCCGTCCTCGCCGCGGAGCGGATCGGCCCAGTCCTCCGGCAGGGGGACTCCGGCGTTCACCGCGGGACTGCCTTCGTTCAGACGCAGGTCGAGCGGGGCCGTCCAGTCGGCTTCCAGCCGGGCAAACTGCGGATCACCGGCGACATCGTTTGTCGTCCAGCCCGCCGGATACCAGGCCCGACTGCGCTCGTATTCCTCCGAGCTGCGAAACCGTTTGAGCAGTGTGGAGATCTCCGTCCGTTCGGCCAGGCTCCAGTGCAGGTTGCCATCGGCCCGGAATTCAATCGGCAACGGGGCGGCGGGGGGCTTCTCGGCACCGGCCTTCAGCTTTGCCACAGCCTTCTGGTCGACGTCTTTCGAAAACTTCGGTTTGCCGGTTTTCCCGGAATCCAGGTCTCCATCGAGCAGAGAGCCCAGCGGATCATCCTGCGGCTGCCCCTTTCCGGCCGATTTTCCAGAAGCAGTCTCTACCGGCAGCACCACCGGCGGAAGGACGGATCCCATCTGACCGTTAAACTGCACGAACAAATTATTGAACACGCTGCGGCGGGAACCGCCCGCCATATGGCCACCAAAGCCGGCAGCATAGATGGCCCGGAACGGTGGATCCTGAGCCAGCACCGTATTGTGGTAAATCGTCATCGGTTCCCACAGTGGCCCGCCATGGTCGCCAGCCACCCGCCCGAAGGACGTCCATTCGGTTTCGCCTTCCTCCGGCTGCGTATACATCACCGGACGACGGAAATCGAACACGTTGCGGCAGATGAAGACGTTACTGCCCGTCTGCCGGCCGGTGGCTGTCATCTTCTGCCGGCCGTGCCCCACGCCGAAGGCGAAGACTGTCAGACAGCGGCGAAACAGGTTCTGAGAAATCTGCAGATTGCCACCGGGCGTGGTCCCGTCGTAAGCCGTGCCCGCCGTGAGAAACATGCCATCGTCGCTCACGTTGTCGACGAGGTTGTGGTGGAACTTCACGTTGCGGCAGTTGCCCAGGAATACGCCGTCCACGCAATCGGTGAATTCCGAGTACGCCAGTTCAAAGTCCCGGTTGTCCCGGCCGGTGGGCTGCCAGCTGCTGGCGGAAAAGATACGGGCTTCAATCGCGCGGTATTTCAGGCTGCCGCGATACGTCCACGGAGCGGCAATTCCGCGGCAGGCACAATGCACGACCCGCAGCCCGGCGGTATCGGTCACACCAAACGCGGCCGAACCGCCCAGAGCGGTAACGTGATCGAACTCCAGATTCGCACAGCCGGCAATGGAAATCGCAGCAGTGCGGGCTCCCCGGACGACAATATCCTGAACCCGCACATGGCGGGAATCGGTCAGTGCCAGTGGAGAACCGTCAGCGGCGGAAGCGATGATCAGCTTCAGCTTGCGGGGGTCGGTCTCGCCGCGGTAATTGTCATCGCCCAGAGCGGCCTGCCGGGTATGACTCAGCCTGATGTGGATCCGCCGGGTTTCCTGATTGAAGTACACGCCCGGTCCGCAGTAGATGCCGCTGCCCGCTTCGGTCTTACCCGCTTCAATCCGGCTGAAATACTCGTTGCTGCTCCGCAGGTCTTCCAGATAACGGTAGCCGTGCAGCGGGATGAGCGAATCGGCGAAGCGGCCGAGAAGTACGGTTCCTCCCGCTGTGCCGTCGATCTCAGGGTATTCGCGGACGGAGCGGAATTCGTTCGGGGCACCGTCCTTGACGGGTTCCCAGGCCATTTCCGGTGACTGCTGGAACTCCGGCAGCCCGCCATCGATCACCGCCAGTTCGCCGGGATAGCTGCGAATGATGCAGGGACGGGATTCCGTGCCCCGCAGCTGTACGGTGCAGTGCTCGTAATACACGCCGCCCCGCAGGCAGAGCGTTTCACCCGGATGCAGCTGACTGACCGCATGCCCCAGTGTTTTCCAGGGAGACTGTTCCGTGCCGGCCGCCGTGTCATTTCCACGGGCCGCATCCACATAGCGGACCGTTCCCTCGGGCAGCGGCCGCGCCGCGGCTACCGGCAACGGGCGGGCCGGAGGATGCGAGGCAAACGTCTGCCCGGCTGCTGCGGCAACTGCCTCACCCTGCAGCAGCTGGAGCCCCACACAGAACACAGCCAGCAGACAGAGAAGGGAACGACACCACGGCGCATGGATCAGCACGGGGGATCTCCTGCTGGCAAGCTGCGGGCGGCAGAACGCATGCCGCTCCAACAGATCGCAGACCACTGATGCGTACAGTATGCCGGGTCGGGGTCGGCGATGCCACCCGCATCAGGCAACGGCTGTCCCGTGGCCAGCAGTTTCCTCCCGCATCGATTCGCTGAGCCGTCTCCAGGGCAGCTCAGACGGGCAGGGGATGCGTGCGGCAGTATTCCTTGTAGGCGGCTTCGGTGGATTCATCCATCGGATAGGTGCCCAGCAGCGGTTTGCCCGACTGAATCTGCTCGAGAATGAAAT
Source organism: Planctomycetaceae bacterium (assembly GCA_020426545.1). GTDB lineage: Bacteria > Planctomycetota > Planctomycetia > Planctomycetales > Planctomycetaceae > JAGQPV01. The sequence goes on along the minus strand of JAGQPV010000345.1, from coordinate 3,409 downwards.
CTTCCTTGTGTTCCTGCAGAGCAGCGGCTTCGGCGACTTCATCGGCCATGCTGCGGGGAATGACCACCACGCCTTCCGCATCGCCCACCAGAATATCGCCCGGATACACGGCCACACCGCCACAGCCAACCGGCAGCTGCACGTCAGTCGGGTGGTGCACCGTCTTGTTGGTGCAGGCATGGCTGGAGCGGGAATAGGCAGGCAGGCCCATGGCCGCAATGACGGGGGAATCGCGAAAACAGCCGTCCGTCACCACACCCACGGCGCCGCGGGCCATCATGCGGGCTGCCAGAATGTTCCCCATGGTGCCGGCCCGTTCGTCACCCCGGGCGTCAATCACGAGTACATCCCGCGTGCCCACCCCTTCAATGGCGATTCGCTGCGGGTCGCTGCGGTTATCGAAATTCAGGTTGTGATCGATATCCGGCCGCGAGGGAATGTAACGCAAAGTGTAGGCCTGCCCCACCATCCGCAGACCGGGGTTGAGGGGTGTGGCCCCCGTGATGAACGAGTTCCACAGCCCCCGCTTTGCCAGCTGCGTGCTGATGGTGGCGGTCGAAGGCAGTTCCAGCAGCTGCCAGGTCTGCTCTTTGAGGGGAAGGTATTCGCAGGAAGATTCAGGCTGAGTCATGGTGTCAGGAGCTTTTTCTGAGGCGGAAGGTGAAGAATTCTGATCAGCAGCAGCAGCAACGGACCGACCGGCTGGCTGGCGGAGCACATTTCGGCACTGGAGCTTCAGTCTTTAAACGGGTGCAGTGGCCGGGTGGACTGAGGCCCGGGGAGGACATCAAGCACGGCGGATGCCATCCGCAGGTCATCGGCCCGGGTGATTTTGAAGTTCATGGGAGAGCTTTCAACCACCTGCACGGGGTGACCGATGGCTTCCACCAGCGAAGCTTCGTCGGTGGCAGCCGGTCCCTGCCGCTCGGCGTATGCCTGCTGCAGCAGTTCACGACGGAAGACCTGCGGCGTCTGCGCTTCCCAGAGGGATTCGCGGGGCACAGTTTCCTCAATCTGCCCCTGAGAATCGACCCGCTTGAGCGTACTGGCCACCGGGACTCCGGGAATAGCGGCTCCGGTTTTCTCCGCCGCCTGGAACACACGGTCGATCCACTCGCGGCACAAGAGGGGGCGGGCGGCATCGTGAACGGCCACAAAGTCGGCGTCGTCCCGTACTCGCTCGAGGGCATTCAGAACCGAGTCGGCCCGTTCCGCGCCACCGGGAACCAGTTCCACCGCGAGGAAGGCCAGGTGGGGACGGAATTTCTCACGGAACCAGTCGAGATCTTCCGGAGACACTACGACCAGTGTCTGCACCACATCGGCCCGGTTGACGAAATGCTCGACCGAACGCAGCCACACGGGCCGCCCTTTCAGATCGACAAACGGCTTCTTGCCCGCAGCCGGATGGTCGAACATGCTGCCCTGGCCAAACCGCGAGCTGCGGCCGGCGGCAGGCACAATGACAGCAACTTTCATCCCGTTCTCTCCTGTTCCACTCCGGTGGTCCGGCTGGCCGAAACGTCTGTTTCAGCAGCTGTTCGGTTCGTTCAATCTCGGGCCATGCCGTCCGGCAACATGTTGCGAACCGGCAACATGATGCCGTCCCCGCTGTTGAGAAACCGCAACATCTCCCACGGCCGGCCGGCTGGCTGCAGGAAAATGTAAACTCCCCAACTCCTGACTCACCCTGAAGTTCGGACACCAGCGCTTCAGACCGTTTGCGCTTTGGCATCCGGTTTGTTCAACAGTTCTGCCACGAAGAAACAGGCTGCTCTCCGAGCGCCCGGCCAGCGGCCGATATTCGCAGCTCTGTTTCTCAGGTTCTGACCTGCGGGGAGACCGGCCTCTTCCCCGACGCTGCGGCACTTCAGTCATTCAGAAAGTCATCCGCCGATGCCATTGCAGATGCCTGACCGCAGCCCCTGCCTTCAGCGGCCTGCAGCCGGTTCTCTTCCGGTTGCTGATTCCGGCTGCTGAGCGAGACAGACAACTCGTTCCAGAACGAAAATTTCCATATGAGCGCCCCCCTGGTTCTTGCCTACAGCCACGATAGCCGCTTCCTGGACGACATGCACGTCCGGTGTGAAGGGGAGTTTCAACTGGCAGGCTGCAGCTGCCTCGAAGATGTCCTGGCTGCCTGCAGCGCAGCGGCGCCGACCGCGTTTGTGGGAGATTTCCGCAGCGTGCACAGTGGCGGTCATACGGAAGACCAGCTGCTTGAGCTACTCGAACGGCGATTTCCCGAGGCGGTATTTCTCGTCGCCCTGCCGGCGGAAGCCCCCGAACCCATTGAGCGGCGGGTGGCCTGTTCGTCGATGCTCCGCCTGCCGGCCGAGACCACCGCTGCCGAGGTGATGGACCAGCTGCGCAGTCTGCTGGCTCCGGTTCAGAACACCGGGGCCGAACATGGCAGCCCGCCGAGTGCCCCCGCTCAACCGCCAGTCGCCGTCCCCTCCGCTTCTGATCAGCCTGTCCTCTCCGCAGCCAGAGCACGCCAGCCGGAGACCAGCCACAGTGCCGATTCTGATCGACCGGAACACAAGTCGCCCCACGGAACGCGCACGCTGTCCGGCATCACCCGCCGGTTTGAAACCAGCACGCCCCGCATGCAGCGGATGCTGGCCGACCTCGAAATTGCGGCGAAGCACAATGTGACGATCCTGCTGATCGGCGAGACCGGCTCCGGTAAAACGTTTCTGTCCCGGCTGATTCATGAGGTCTCTCCCCGACGGGAGGAACCGTTCGTAACCGTCGCCTGCGGTGCGCTGCCTTCCGACCTGATCGAGAGCGAACTGTTCGGCCACATGAAGGGCTCCTTCACCAGTGCCCATGCCGACAAGGAAGGCAAGTTTGTGGCCGCCCGACGGGGCAGCCTGCTGCTGGACGAAATCGATGTGCTGGCTCCGGAGCAGCAGGTCAAACTGCTGCGGGTGATTGAAACCGGAGAATTCGAGCCGGTCGGCGGCAACCAGACTCTGCACAGCGAAGCCCGGCTGGTGGTGGCCAGCAATCTCGATCTCCAGCCGCTGGTGGAACAGGGCCGCTTCCGGCCTGACCTCTATTACCGGCTGAACATGCTCAAGTTTGAAGTGCTGCCCCTGCGGGAACGGCGGCTCGATATCCCTCTGCTGGCCGACCGCTTTGTGGAGCAGCTCTGCCGGAAACACGGAACCGCCATCACAGAAATCGACCCGGCTGTGATGGCAGCCTTCATGTCGTACCCCTGGCCGGGGAATGTCCGCGAACTGGAAAACGTGATTCAGCGGGCGGTGATTTACGCCAACGGCGGGCACCTCAAGCTGGAACATCTGCCGGCCAATATTGTGTCCGGCACAGCCGGCCCGGCGAACGATCCTTCGGTCCGGTTTGATTCCAGCTCGTCCAGCTCGCAGGACGGGAACAGCCT
>JAGQPV010000344.1 GCA_020426545.1 Planctomycetaceae bacterium | reverse complement strand
CCCGGGTTGCTGATCGTCTGGGTGTTGACATCAACCTTCGTTCCCTGGTTATGCGGGCTGGTCACCATCCACCCGAACTGCGAGGTCCCGTTCGCAGCATAGTCCTGAAAGTGCAGCCCCTGGCCCCGGCCTTCCGTGTAGGGCACCTGCTGCCGGCGGACGATGGCAGCGGCCTGCGTGGTCTGCCAGTCCATTCCGTCAAATACGACGAGGAAAATGTACTTGCGGCCCGCGGCGAGCGCCGCTTTTTGCAATCCGTAGATATCCGTCTGGTCGAGATACTCCGCCTTGTCGGACACGGTATCGACAGGAACATGGCCGTACAGCTGCCGCAGCTTTTCTTCCGAACGGTAGGTACTGTGCGGGCCGGTCAGCGAATTGAGATCCAGCCCGTCTCCGCCGCCCTTTGTACCGAAGGTGTAGACGGGAATGAGACGGTTGCTGTGGCTGCCCCACTGCTGGTACTTTGCCGGGTCGGTGCCCCAGTGGGCGATCGGACTGTGACCTTTGAGCGTGGCTTCTGTCTGCAGCTGGCGGACGTGATCGACAGCGGTGGCGGGTTCAGCGTTCGCCGCAGGCTGAGATTCGGCAGCGGGTGCGGGGTCTGATTCCGCCGCCGGACAGATGAGCGGACTGCACAGAATTCCGGTCAGCAGGATCGCACTCAGACTGCTGCGGGAGCCTTGGAAGGAAGGAGATTTCAGTGGAGGGCGAAACAGGCAGGGCAGCGACATCATGGATGAGAGATCCCCCGGACACACTGTGACGGATCCGACGGCAGCTGCGGCCCGGGTTCATTCGCGAGCTGGTGCCGTGCCCGGGCCGGCAGCGAAACTGATCGACTCAAACCCCGCCCCGAGACAGGTATCAAAGATATCAATCACATCGCCCGCGGGCACGTCCGGACGCACATCCAGAATCATGGGGACTTCTGTCGTAGCGCTTGCCAGCAGCCGAAGAGTCTGTTTCAGCCGGTTCCGGTCGGTGTAGGTTTCGCCACCGGTGTTCACCTGGGCGACCGTCTGCCCGGCCTGCCGCTGCACGTAAACCCGTACCTCGCCGAACTCCTGTGGCTCGGGTGTGGCCAGCTCAGATTCCGTGCTTCCGCCTGACAGATCTGAAGTCAGCACGGCTTCCTGCACTTTGCCCGTGGCGGCGCAGACGAAGAAAATCAGCAGCAGGAAAACCACATCGATCATGGGCGTCATGGCCCGGTCTTCATTACCGCCATCGTCGTAGTGGTGGGAAGTCGGAATTCGCACGGGGGGAACGCTCTCGATGACACTGGCGAACGAAGAGTCTTACAGGAAGCTGCTGTGAAGCACGGGCCAGCAGAGGTTACTGTCCTTCGGGAATGACGGCGAAACGCACCTTCTGAATACCTGCCCTGGCACAGGCCAGCATGACTTCCTCCACCCGGTCCCACAGAGCGTGGCGGTCCGTCCGGATTCTCACTTCCAGGCCGGCTGCATCGGTGGCCCCTTCCGTGGCGATCAGCGCATCCAGCTCGGCGTCGGGGAGTTCCCGGCCGCGCACATGAAATGTGCCCTCGGCCGAAACCGTGATGACCAGCCGCCGGGGGATGTCCGGAGGTTCCTGACTGGCCGCTGCCGCCGTGGGCAGGTCGATGAGTTCTGTCTCGTCGCTGGAGACGAAATGGCTGGCGACCAGAAAGAAAATAATCAGCAGAAACACGATGTCGATCAGCGGGGTGATGTTGAACCGCAGGGCCCGCCGCTGCCGTTGAACGGGTACTCTCATGTCGCGTCCCGTTCCGGCGTGCGGGAATCGGCCTCGGCTTCTTTCCGCTGGCGGTTCCCGCGGGACGAAGAAGACAGCAGGGCCCGGCGGTAATCGGCGAAGACATGTTCGGCCAGCAGTGAGGCTTCAGCCACGAGTTCGTCAATCCGGTTACGGAAAACGGCAAAGCCGGCAATCGCCGGGACCGCCACACCCAGACCCAGCAATGTGGTGACCAGGGCCTTGTAGATGCCGGGAGCCAGTTCGGCCACCTGCGGGTTGGCCTTTGTTTCGAATTCCAGGAAGGCCTGAATCATGCCCCACACCGTGCCCAGCAGCCCCAGCATGGGAGCCACCGTGCCGATGACCGAGAGATATTCCGTCTTGCGGAACAGCCGGGCGGCCCGTTCTGTGGCGGTGTCTTCCATGGCCTTTTCGATTTCGCGGTAACCCAGCCCGATTTCCATCAGCCCGGCTTCCAGCACGGAACTGAGGAACGATGGCTGCTGACTGCAGGCCTCGCGGGCGGAGGCGGCCTGCCTGGCCGCCAGCAGACCGTGGACGGTTTCCGCCAGGCCGGGTGGCATCAAGGCGCGGCGGCGAATGGTCAGCACGTGTTCGAAAATCAGGGCGGCCATGGCCACACTGAGCAGCATGATGATGCCGCCGATCAGTCCGCCCGCCCGTACGAGATCCCGCAGGCTGAGCTGGGCACCTCCCGCGGACATCCCGCCGGCTGCGGCAGCGGGTTCCGGGGAATCAGCAGCTGCCGCGGGAACGTCTTCAGTCTGCGCCCGGACGGGCAGCGGCAGAATGGCCGCCGTACAGCAGACCAGAAGCAGGCAGAAGATGGCAGGTTGCACACGGGGCCGGGTAGTCATGCAGGTTCGTATCCAGAGTCGCCGGGAAGATCTCAGGGGGCAGGCGCGGGAGGAGCGGGTACGTTTTCTGAGGGCCGGCTGCTGGCTTCCTCCTCCGCTTCGAGGGCGGCACGGGCGTCCTGTGCGAAAGAGGTATCGCTGAAACGCTCGACCAGTTCTCGATAAACCGTATTCGCGGCCAGCTGCTGTCCGCTGCCGGCGTAGCTTTCGGCAGCCTGCAGGGCGGCCCGGGCTGCCAGTTGTCGGTCGTGGGGATAGACGATCGGCAGCCAGAGCAGGGCTTCGGCGGCGCGGTCCAGTTCGTTGCGGGCCAGCCTGGCCTGACCGAGTACGAACCACGGCCCGCCGCGGACGGCTTCCGGCATGGCTTCGATGGTGGTCTGCCAGCCGTCCAGTTCTTCCGGTCCGGGGCCATTGGGGCCGAGTCTCTTTCGCCACATCTGGGCGCGGGCCAGTTCCTGCAGCCACGGACTGGGACTGATGGACAACCGCCGCAGTTCGGCTTCCGCGGTCCGGCCCAGGTTCTGATCGTTCAGCAGGATGGAGCAGCCAATCAGGCGGGCAGCGGGCACCGGGTGCGACAGCCAGATTCGGGCCTGGCTGCGAAGTTCTCCGTTGAGCGAGGCGGGGGTCCAGATTAATGGAGCCAGCCCGGCATGGCGGGTGGCCGGGTCGCTTTGAGCCAGCAGAATGAACCGGTTGGCGGCATCAGCATAATGGCCCAGCCATAAAGAGCAGCGGCACAGCATGGCGAGAATGTCCCGCCGCACCCAGGTTCTGGTTTCATCCAGCAGGGCCTGGTTGAAGGCCTGGCTGGCATCTTCGGCCCGGCCGGCTGCAAACAGCGTGAGACCGCGGACGTGTTCCGGAGTCTGCGGGGTACGCACATCGACCACCTGGCTGGCCGGGTAGGTTTTGCGGGGTGCGCCGTTCATTGTCACGAGCTGGATCGATTCGCCGGTGTAATCCAGCACTTCGCAGCGAATGGTGATGCGGCTGCTGCTTTCGGGCAGCTGCAACGTCACCTGGTCGGGCAGCTGCTCCTGCGCGCGGGCTTCGGTCGCCGTTGCGAAAGGGACGGCGATCGCCAGAAGGCCGGCGACCAGCAGCCACCTGGTCCGCGCGGACGCCTGCCGGGCGGAGGTTCGCGAAATCGAACGTCCGGGCGGCCTGCTGGTGGAATGCCCCTGCGGGGACCTGTGCATGATCACCTGAATTTTGTCACATCGACATAGCGGTAACTGCCGCCATTCTGCCGGGACAGTTTGCGGAGGAAGCTGTCGGCCTCGGGAGCAATGGCCGTCCCGAATTCAATGGTATGGATTTTCGCCTGCCCGTGATTCATCCGCTGAATCTGATTCAGCTCGCCAGCGTCCAGGCCATCGTCGGCATCGGTCAGAAAGAACAGGACATCGGGTTCAAAGCTCAGGGCGCGGCTCAGGGCGGGAATATGCTTCGTGCCGAGGTCGGCCCGGATGCTGGAAACAAACTGCCGGGCCAGTGTCTGATTGATTTCCGTGCCCCAGTACAGCTGCGGTTCGCGAGTGCCGCGAAGCATCATGGTGTGCGGCGTGTTGTTGTAGAAAATGATCTGAAACTGCTGCGTCCGGTCGAGGCTCTGCAGGCTTCGCATCAGTTCGGCTTTGGCTGCCCGCAGCCGGCCGTAGCTTTCCATACTGCCGGAGCTGTCAATCAGATAAACAAACCGCGAGCCCTGTGCGGGTACATCGAAGAAGGAGGTTTTGCCGTGCCCTTCTTCTCCCGCGGCTACCCCGGCGGGACGGAGACCGTTCGGCAGTGCCAGGTTCTGCAGATCGACCGGGCTGGAGGCCGCGGGCAGCCGCGTGCCGCCCGGACCAATCGTCGGCACGGTGGGAGCCTGGGGCAGCGAGAGTTCGGCCGGTGGGGCCTGGGGGACTTCTTCCACTGCTGTGGCGGGCAGTTCGCGGGTATTCGAGACGTCGGTTTCGGCATCGCTTTCGGTGGTGGCATCGGATAACGACGCCTCCGCCCGCGCGACGATGCCGGCCGTTCGCCATTCGCCTTCCGGTGCTCCGGGAGTGCCATCGCTGCAACTGGACAGCCTGGAGGCCGCCAGCAGCAACAGGCCGGCATGCAGCACGAGCGAGAGCAGCCAGCCGGGCAGCTGGACCATCGGACGCGCCTCCCGAAGCTGCGTGACCGCAGCCGGGCCGCCTGCCCTGGATGTGGCAGCCGGATCAGGCATGAGAAGATCCCCGATGGTCAGAAAAGATAGGGGCCGAGCGAAGAGGAGCACCCGCTGCACAGCTTCCGTCGCCGCATCCCGGTTCCCGCGGCCGCACTGCGCCTCGACTTCGGAAGGGCGAATTCCTGAAGTTCCGCTCCGGCCCGGGCGGGTGAAATTTCCTCAAGTCCAGGACTGACAGGCAATTCAAAGCCCGGGAGCGGCTGGCAGTTCAAGTCTAGATGTGCCGGGGGATCCGGTCAACATGAGCTGACGGCCGTCCGATTGGCCGTGTTGCCGACCGACAGGCCAGAGCGGCGGCCGGCCTGTATTGCTGACTGGAAGCCGATCGGCTGGGGATCTGCACATTCTCGAAAACCAGGACGCACATGGGTATCATAAACGATCACCTGTTCGGGGCCGGAATCTCTGCTCTGGCACCGGTTTCTCTGTGTGGCCCGGCGGGTTCGCCAGCGTAAGCTACTGAAAGACCGCGAGAACCATCGAAAAGAAAGCCGCAGCCTGGCGGAGATTTCCCCACGCTGGCTGTGCTGAATGACTTTCCTGAATGCGGGTTCAGGAAGTTCCGTCGAGTTGTGACCCGATTCTGGTGCCCCTTCAGCTCGAACTGATTCCCGGCATGAGCAACTCCAGCGAAGCCCGGCTGATCTTTGAAGCCGCAGAGCAGCCCCTGTGGCTGGTGTGCTGCCTGGTGGCCGTTCTGGTTGCCGGCGGGCTGATGATCTGGCTGCTGAAGTACGAACGGCAGCTGGTCTCCCGGCCCACGGGACTGACCCTGCTGGGCCTGCGGATTGCCGTGCTGCTGGTTCTGCTGGGGATTTTTCTGCAGCCGGTGCGCAGTCGGATCATTCGGCAGGAGGTCTCCGGGCGGGTGCTGGTGGCAATGGATCTGTCGGAAAGCATGAACACCCGCGACAGCCACGCGCGGCCGGCTGAGAAGCTTCGCTGGGCGGAAGCTCTGGGGCTGATTGGCGGTGGAGGCATCGATCCGCAGCTGCACAGGTGGCGGGATGCGTACGAGCAGGGGGAAGAACCCCTCTGGGTGACCGATGATGAGGCGACCTCGCCGGAGCAGCGGGCGGAGCTGACGGTCTTCCGGCGGCAGATGATCAATCAGACATTCGCCCAGCTGGATGAATTCTCCCGGATCGAGCTGGCCCGGCGGCTGCTGGTGGCTGGGGAAGACTCTCTGCTGAAGCAGCTGCAGCGGGTGGCGTCGGTCGAACTGACGGGGTTTGCCGGAAACCATCAGTCGCTGGATGTGTCTTCGCTGGAGCAGCCTGCCACCAGCGTTCCGGAGGAACTGCAGCCGCGTGTGACCAGTCTGGCCAGTGCGCTGGCTGCGGCGGAGGGTGCCAGCGGAAGCGGCCCGGTGCGGGGCGTGATTCTGCTGACCGACGGTCGCGATACTTCCTCCAGTGCCGCTGCGGGTACGGCGCGGAGACTCGCGGCCCGGAATGTGCCTGTTTATTCCGTGCTGATCGGTTCCGGTTTCCGGCCGAAGGATCTGTCGATTCGCGAAGTGGATGCTCCGGCGACGGTCCTGCAGGACGACACGGTGGATGTGCGGGTGCAGCTGGGCACTTCGGGCTTTGAAGGTCAGGCAATTCGGGTGGTGCTGGAGACGGAAGGCCGCGAACCGCAGGAACGCGAAATCGCCGTGCACGGCCCCACCGCCGAGGCCCGGTTTTCACTGGATTCGACGGAAATCGGCCGGCGAAACTATGTG
>JAGQPV010000343.1 GCA_020426545.1 Planctomycetaceae bacterium | reverse complement strand
TGGTCAACGGGGCCGGGCTGGCCATGAGCACCATGGACCTGATCAAGCTGCACGGCGCCGAACCCGCGAACTTTCTGGATGTGGGCGGCGGAGCCAGTGTCGATCAGGTGACGGAAGCGTTCCGCATCATCCTGGCCGACGAAAACGTGAAGGCGGTGCTGGTCAACATTTTTGGCGGCATCATGAAGTGCGACACCATTGTGGATGCCCTGCTGACGGCTTACGACAAGGTGGGCTTCAACGTCCCGCTGGTCGTGCGTCTGGAAGGCACCAACGTGGAACTGGCCCGTGAAAAACTGAAGGCCAGCGGAAAAGACGTGATTGCAGCCACCGACCTGACCGACGCGGCGAAGAAGGTAGTGGGTGCTCTGGGGGCCTGAATTTCAGGCGTTGCGGTGCCCGCCCGGTGGCACCGCGAGGTGATGTCCCGCGGGCTGTGCAGGCCGCACGGTTCACGGGCTGTTCGGTAACGTGTTTCAGTAATTCTTCGGAAGCTCTGGCCGGAAACAGCGTTTCAGCGACCCGGCATTCCGTTTTTCTCCGGCAGCCCCGGGGCAGCGGCGGGTTTTTCCGGATTGCTTCTTAACAGTCAGGTGGCAGCCAGCAATGTCGATTCTCGTCACAGAACAGACCCGCTTCATCTGTCAGGGCATTACGGGAAACGCCGGGCTGTTTCACAGCCAGCAGTGCCGGGCCTACGCGGCCGAGTGCCAGCCAGGCGTGGACGTGCTGGTCGGCGGAGTCACCCCGGGTAAAGGCGGAACGGAAGTCGACGGCTTCCCGGTGTTCAACACCGTGGCCGAGGCCGTCGCGAAGACTGGTGCCAACACGAGCATGATTTTCGTCCCGCCGCCCTTCTGTGCTGATGCCATCATGGAAGCCGCCGATTCGGGAATCGAGCTGATTGTGGCCATCACCGAAGGCATCCCCGTGCTGGACATGGTGAAAGCCGCCCGCTACCTCGAAGGCAAGCCGGTACGGCTGGTCGGCCCGAACTGCCCGGGGGTGATCACTCCGGGTGTAGCCAAAATCGGCATCATGCCGGGCTACATCCATTCCCCGGGAACAGTCGGCCTGATCAGCAAGAGCGGCACGCTGACCTACGAAGCCGCCTGGCAGCTGGGCAACGTGGGACTGGGGCAGTCTACCGCAGTGGGTATCGGGGGCGACCCGGTCATCGGCACCACGTTCATCGACCTGCTGGACATGTTCCAGGCCGATCCGGGCACCGAGTCGATTCTGATGATCGGCGAGATTGGCGGAACGGCGGAAATTGAAGCGGCCGAACACATCGCCGCGAATATCACCAAGCCCGTCGCCGGCTTCATTGCGGGCCGCACCGCTCCTCCCGGCAAACGGATGGGCCACGCGGGTGCCATCATCTCCGGCGGAAAAGGCACCGCCGACGAGAAGATTGCCGCCCTGCGGAAAGCGGGTGTGGAAGTCGCGGACAGCCCCGCCGACATGGGAGCCGCCGTGCAGCGGGCCATTGAGAAGCACGGGAAGTGAACCTGCCGTCAGGCAAGTTCTCCCAGGGCAGAGCAGGCGCGGCGTCCCCTGGCACCACCACTCCCCGAAGGAGCGGGGCCGGGTTGACGGCGGTGCGACCCCGCTTTCCCTGCCCCACCTGAAGCCCGCCCAATGTCCGAAGTCGAAACCCCTCCTCTTGCGCCCTCCTCTCCCGGGAGGAACTGAAGGACGGCTTTCGCTCTGGCGGCCCCTGCGGAGCAGACTGCGCGGGCACCACTTCCGGCTGGCCGAACAGCGGCCTCCTCTTTCAGAGAAGACAGCCGCCACATTGCCAGCTGCCCCCTGTGGGCTGCGCCACACCGCGGAGATCCCGCCGAATTCAAAAGCCGGCGGGGCAACCCCGAACCCCGCTGCAGCTACGCCTTCGACCGCTGTTCGGGAAGCCTCTGTCAGCCCCGGGAAGCTGCAGAAGGCGGTCGTCTGCGCCGTTTCGAATTCGGAAAAATCTGGCCTTATGGCCATGTCATTTCTTGACATTCGTCACGCATTTGAGTCTGCTGATACTGTGAATGAATTGAATCAGGCAGGCAGTCGCGACTGAAACGACGAGCCGGCCTGGAACGCAGTAGACAAAACAGCCGCGAACCGGGTGCAACATTGCAGCGGGGAAGCGTGGCTCCGCACCCCAGCCCTCCAAGTGTGACTGTGGTGCGAACAGGCTCCGCTTGCTCATTCAGGAATGATTCACCCGCCCGCCAGAACACACGCCTCCAGCCCTCGGAGTGACACTGCAGTAACGTCACCAGTCCACGTTCACTGTTCACCAGGTGAAACATTGAAACTGAACCGGTCGCCTGCCGCAGCCCGGTGAGCGCTGCAGAGCCTGGTCAGAAGGCACCCCGGTGCAGGGGTTCTTCAGAAACCAGCCCCCGACCGGAAGTTTTCCGGAATTATATGTACACACTGCCTGACGGGCGGGACTCCCGTAGAAGTCCGCGGAAAACAGCATTCCGCAGGCTGTGCCGGTCAGGCAGGGCAGGGCGATCCGCGGGGGTTTCGGGTTCAGCAGACTGTGAGTCGTGTAACGGGCCAGTTCCTCTGGTCAATTAATTGAGAAGTAAACATCGCTGTGAGTAGCAGCTTGTGGAACCAGACGGCCGGCCCGGTGAAACACCTGATCGACCGTCGGTCATAACAGTTGAGACAGAACGCTTCTCCCTCCCCTGGACGCCGCACCCCCTGCGGCAGTGAAATCTTTAGGAGTCTGGACTATGAGTCTGATGCCGTCGCGCCGGGAATTTCTGCATGTGGGGTTCGCGGGCGGAATCGGTCTGACACTGGATGGTTTTCTTCGCGCCAAACAGGCTCAGGCAGACCTGAAGGATTATCAGTCGACCGAGGGAACCGCCAAGTCGGTCATCTTCATCTATCTGCCCGGCGGCATGTGCCACCAGGAAACTTTTGATCCCAAGCCTTACGCTCCGGTGGAATACCGTGGTTCGATGAATCCCATCGCCACGAATGTCGAAGGCATCCAGATCAACGAGATGTTCACGCACACCGCCAAGGTGTGTGACAAGATCGCCATCTGCCGTTCGATGACGCATGGTGAAGCGGCCCACGAGCGGGGCACGCACAACATGTTCACCGGTTATCGCCCGAGCCCGGCCCTCAGCTTTCCCAGCATGGGCAGCGTGGTGTCGCACGAGTTCGGCCCGCGGAATAACCTTCCCCAGTACGTCTGCATTCCGAACCAGCCGAACGAGTTCGCCGGCACGGGCTACCTCAGCTCGTCCTATGCTCCGTTCAGCCTCGGTGCCGATCCCGCGGCCGGTAACTTCACCGTGCGTGATCTGAAGCTGCCCGGCGGCGTGGATGACACCCGCTTCACCCGTCGCCGCAACATCCTCGATGCGGTGAACTCGCACTTCAACGCCAAGGAAAAGGCCGACTCGCTCAAGGCAGTCGATTCCTTCTACCAGCGGGCGTATGCCATGGTCAGCTCCGAGAAGGCCCGCGAAGCCTTCAACATCGAAGCGGAATCCGCCGCCACCCGCGATGCCTACGGTCGCACCCAGGCCGGTGCCCGCATGCTGCTGGCCCGTCGTCTGGTCGAAGCCGGTTCCCGGTTTGTGACCCTGACCTATGGTGGCTGGGACATGCACGACAACATCAACGCCGGTATTCGTAATCAGGTGCCGGCCCTCGATCAGGGCTATGCGGCCCTCATCAGCGACCTGGCCACCCGCGGCATGCTGGACGAAACGCTCGTCTGCATTGCCACCGAGTTCGGCCGCACGCCGAAGATTAACGCGACCGCCGGTCGTGATCACTGGCCCAAGGTGTTCAGCGTGGTGATGGCTGGTGGCGGTATCAAGGGTGGCATTACCTACGGTACTTCCAACGCCACCGCTTCCGAACCGGAAGACGATGCCCTGGGCGTCGAGGACTGGGCCACCACCATTTACAAGTGCCTGGGCATCGTGGCCGATAAGGAGCTGATGGCTCCTGGCGACCGTCCCATCGAAATCGTCAACGGCGGCAAAGTGCGGACAGCCCTGCTTGCCTAGGTTGGCATCGGCCCCGCCACGCCGCGGGGCCGGTCTGAAGTCTGATCAGGCAGGGTGCCGGCAATGATGCCGGAACGTCGGCCTGCTGACTGCCGACACTGCCGAATTGAAGTCCCGGGCGGCTCCGGTCATGACGATCGGAGTCGCCAGGCGGACTTGAGTACTTTCCTCACGCTGCCCCGCCTGACTCCGCGTTGCTGCCACCGCAGCTCGAATCGCTCATTCAACATGTTTCTCCCTGCTACAGCCGGCTTTCGGAGGTTCGTCATGCGTTCATGGAGTAGCCGAACCCGTTCCACTCTCATCGCAGCGGGAATGCTCCTGTTTGCGGTTGCCAGTGCCTCGGCTTCGGATCCGCAGCTGACTGTGATTGTCCCGCGTGGCGTTCAGCGCGGCGTCGAAACGGTCGTCACCTTCAGCGGTGCCCGCCTCGAAGATGCCGAGGAGATTCTGTTCTACGAGCCCGGAGTGACGGTCACCAAAATCGAGCCGGTGAATGCCAACTCGTTCAAGGCGACCTTCCAGGTTGCCGCCGACTGCCGCCCCGGTGAGCACACCGCTCAGGTCCGCTGCAAAAGCGGTATCTCCGACTACCGGACATTCTACGTGGGCGTCCTGCCGGAAGTGGCCGAAGTCGAACCCAACAGCGAATTCGACACCCCCCAGGCCATCGAGTTGAATGTCACGGTGACCGGCATCGTGCAGAACGAGGACGTGGATTACTACCGCCTGACTGCAAAGAAGGGCCAGCGGATCTCCGTCGAAGTCGAAGGCATGCGGCTGGGCACCACCCTGTTTGATCCGTATGTGGCCATTCTGGATGCCAAACGGTTCGAACTGGCCTCCGCCGATGACTCACCGCTGCTGCTCCAGGACTGTGCCGCCGGAGTGATCGCACCGGAAGATGGAGAATACACCATCGAGGTTCGCAGCAGCTCCTACCAGGGCAACGGCAACTGCCACTACCGGGCACACATCGGCACGTTCCCCCGGCCGATGGCGGTGTACCCCGCCGGTGGTAAAATCGGCGAACAGCTGGAAGTCAACTTCATCGGAGACCCCGCCGGGGACTTCCGCCAGACAGTTCAGCTGCCGGCCGAGCGGCAGGAGAATTACGGTATCTTCGCTCTGACCGGTACTGAAACTGCCCCGTCAGAAAATGCCTTCCGTCTGTTCGAGCACGGCAACGTGCTGGAAGTCGAACCGAACAACACGATTCCCGAAGCCACTCCCGCCCAGCTGCCCAATGCCTTCAACGGAATCATCAGCGAGCCCGGCGATGTCGACGGATTCCGCTTCGAGGCGAAAAAAGGCGAAGTGTACGAAGTCGAGTGCTACGCCCGCCGTGTGCGGTCGCCCCTCGATGCGGTGATGAATCTGTACAACGCCCAGGGCGGGCGAATCACCGGCAACGACGACTCCCGTGGCCCCGACAGTTACTTCCGTTTCTCGGTTCCGGCCGATGGCGAGTATGTCGTCACCGTGACCGATCACCTGGGACGCGGCGGTGCTGATTTCGTGTACCGCGTGGAGTTCGGGCCGCTCAAGCCATCGCTGTCACTGGGTATCCCGCGGACCCGCCGATACTCCCAGCAGCGGCAGCAGATTTACGTGGCTCGGGGCAACCGGTTTGCGACACTGATCTCGGCCGCCCGGGTGAACTTCGGCGGAGAGATTGTACTGGACCCGGCCGGACTGCCGCAGGGTGTGACCATGGTGGCCCAGCCGATGGCGGCCAACATGAACCTGATGCCGGTGGTATTCGAGGCCGCAGCGGATGCCCCGATCGCCGGAAAACTGATGAAGTTCACTGGTCGTCACGCGGACGCCAGCACCGGAATTTCCGGCGTCTTCGAGAACCGGGCAGACTTCGTAGTCAGTGCTCCCGGCCAGTCGCTGTATGTGTGGAAGGATGTTTCGCAGCTGCCGGTCGCGGTGGTGGAAGAACTGCCGTTCACACTGGAAATTGTTCAGCCCAAAGTACCGCTGGTTCGCGACGGGGCGATGGCGCTGAAGGTGGTCGCCACGCGGAAAGAAGGATTCGACGCCGCTATCAATCTGCAGTTTCCCTTCCGTCCGCCGGGAATCGGAGCCGCTGCCGCGGTGAACATTCCGCAGGGACAGAATGAAGCGGTTTACCCGATTAATGCCAACTCGGGCGCAGCCCTCGGCAAATGGCCCATGTACGTTCTGGGCAGCGCCAACGTGAATGGAACCGCTCTGGTTTCCTCACAGATGGCCGAGCTGGAAATCGCCGAGCCCTACCTGAAGCTGGATATCCAGCGGGCCGATGTGGAGCAGGGCAAGGAAACGGAATTCGTGTGCAAGGTGGAGCAGCTCCGGCCCTTCGAAGGGGCTGCTAAAGTGGAACTGCTGGGCCTGCCCACGAAAGTGGTTTCCACGGTTCCTGACATTACAAAAGAGACAACCGAACTGGTGTTCAAAGTGACCACCGACCCGACCAGCCCGGCAGGACTGCACAAGAACATCATCTGCCGCGTGACGGTCACGGCCTCCGACGAACCGATTGAGCATTCGCGGGCCGGGGTGACGG
>JAGQPV010000342.1 GCA_020426545.1 Planctomycetaceae bacterium | reverse complement strand
CGATCGGCTGATTACAGAGCTGCCGCAGATCAGGGATGTACTGGGGACTGGCTGATATGGCCTGCTGCATTCAGGAGAGGCCGCAGCAGAGATTCATTCCGCGGGCGGCCTGCGGGCACTGGGGAGAAATCGAACCCGGTGAGGAATCAACCCCGGTGAAGACACGCCACCCGGGAATGGTGGCGATTGCGAATAAAGTGAGGAACTCATGCCCCCCAGGCCACTGATCGACTGGAAACAGTTCAACTACGATAAGCCCCAGTTCTCGCTGGAAGACGTCCGGCGGGTCAACCCGCAGCGGCACGAGATGGAGCAGCTGTCCGGCATCGTGCATGTCGATGAGCAGGCAAAGATGGCCGTCGGCTTCAAGGATGTCACCCCGGAGGAATTCTGGACGGCCGGCCATATGCCCGGTTTCCCGCTGATGCCCGGCGTGATTCTCTGCGAGTGCGCGGCTCAGCTGTCCGGGTTTCTGGCCCGCAAGTTCAACATGCTGGGTGGCGATTACCTGGGTTTCGGCGGGATGGACAATGTCCGCTTTCGCTCTCCGGTGTTTCCCGGTTCCCGGCTGATCATCGTCGTGCAGATGGTCAAGCTGCGGCCGAAGCGGAGGGCGGAGTTCGAGTTTCAGGAATTCGTCGGCGACAGAATGGTGGTCTCGGGCGGCATCATCGGAGTGCCGATTGAGCGAAACCATCAGATCAACTGAGAGACTGTCCGAACATCCCCTCTTCCCCCGGCCGCAGCGAAAACGCCTGATATCAGGGCAACGGCCGTGTCCGGGGACAGGGATTCGCGGACAGGCCCGGAGACTTCTTCCCGGTTTGCCGGGTTATCTTTTCAGCCATCGGTCCCATGCAGCTTAATCCTCCTTCCGTCGATCTTCGTCCCTGGTTCCTCACGCTGAACGATATTGAGGGGCCGATCGACTGGAGCACATTCTTCGGCAACGACAACCCCGTCGAAATTGATGTGGGCTGCGGTCGCGGACTGTTCGTCGTGTCGTCCAGCGTCAGCCGGCCCGATATCAACGTGCTCGGCATCGAGCTGGATTACCGCGAAGGTCGCCGCGGAGCCCGCCGGCTGAAGAAGCTGGAAGCGAAGAACGCCCGAATTCTGGGTGGAGACGTCCAGCAGACTTTCGATCGTCTCATCGTGCCGCAGTCGGTCGCCGCCATCCACGTCTATTTTCCCGATCCGTGGTGGAAGAAGAAACACCGCCGCCGCCGCGTCTTCACCGATGTGCTGGTGAATCAGATGGCCCGGCTGCTGGTTCCCCGCGGGTTCGTGCATTCCTGGACGGACGTGGAAGAGTACTTCGGGGTGATCTCCGCCCTGATGAATCACGACGACCGGTTCGAGAATCTTCCCCCGCCGGATGAGCACCAGCCCGAACACGATATGGACTACCAGACCAGCTTCGAACGCAAAAAACGCAAGCTGGGCTGTCCGATTTATCGGGGCCGCTGGCAACTGCGTTAACCGCTGCGGGAATGCACAACTCCTACCCGCCAGCTGTCTGAGAAGCACGGGTGCAGCCCGAGCCACCGAAGTGCCCGTCAGCCCGCCGAACTGCCTTCGCCGGCAACCGAGGCTTCCCCGGTGACCGTCGGCGTGGCCAATTCGTTTGCCCGCCCGGCTTCGGCGCGGGCCTCCGCTTCCGCATCATTCGCAGTAATGCCGACCGGTGCGTCGTCCTGTGCCGACGGGTCTGCCGCTGGCGGAAACGGGAGCAGTTCGATCTCGACGCAGTCCGGGCAATGTCCTGCCGGCTCCACCGACTGCCGACTGCAGCGGGGACAGTAACTCCGCCCGTCGGGGTCCTGCTCGGGGGCGGCCAGCAGCTGGCCGGGATCAATTCCTTCCGCGGCCAGGCATTCCTCCAGCCGCTGAACCAGCCGTTCCCGGCACTCCTCCTGCGACAGCTCGCCCCGCGCCACCGCGGGGACGGGCTGTTCCTCCGCCAGCGGGAACTTCAGCTTCAACAGTTCCTCGCGGGCGAAGCGGGACAGTTCCTCCGGACGGCACAAAGCCGCTGCGGCCGTCAGCGGGTGATAACCGGCCAGCAGCGGACGGGCCAGCAGATCGCGGGACCGCATCGCCACTGCGGGCGAAAACATCAGCATCAGCAGCCGCCGCCGGCGTTCGCTTCTGGCTGCGGGGTACAGCTTCCGGTGGGCCCGGAAAAAGCTCAGTCCCGTCAGCAGCCAGTACAGCCAGCCGGCGCCCAGGAACACGGCCAGGCGAAGCAGAATCGGCTGTTCCGCCGTGTAATACAGCAGCGGCCCGCCGACAAACACGATCAGAAACAGCCCCAGACTCAACGAGCCGGTCAGCGAAATGGCCTGTTCGTACTGCTTTACACGGGCGCGGGCAGCGGCAATATCCGTCACATGGTTCAGCAGCCTGGTGAACCGATCCGCTTCCCCGCCTGACGGCAGGGGGGCAGACGCCAGCTTCCCGCTCGCCGTGGCGACTGATTCCACCTGTTCGACGGGTTCCACCTGCTCATCTGTGGAGACCGCTGCTGCTGAACCGGCAGCTGCGGGTTTCCCGTCGCGGGCATTCTCTGCGGCATCACCGCCGCCATCTGCCGGCGCACCGGAAGTGGCCGCCGCCGGAGGATTCGCCGCGGCCCGTTCCAGGGCACGCAGCGCATCGAGCCAGGGAGGCGGACAGAGAAACGTGCGACCGGTCGGCAGCGGGCTGCCACAGACAAACCCGCCCCGCTCGTTCTGCAGAAAACCTGCCGCCCCGCGAAACCGGCAGCGCCTCCAGCTGGTCACCAGACAGACGGCACCTGCCGGCAACCAGCAGATACATTCACTCAGATAGAACAGCGACAGGACGACCAGAATCAGCTCTGTGTCGCTGAGTTGGCCGATACCCATCCTGTCTCACTCCTCCGCCCGCCCGCCGCCGAACAGGCGATAAATACCACCGAGAATCACGGCAATCACAGCGAAGATTGCCTTGCCCGCCTTGGCCAGGACCAGTCCCAGCCGGGCCAGCAGACCGGTCTTGGCGGCGGCCACCACGGCACCACCGGTAATCAGGCCGGTCAGTCCATAAGTTGCCAGTTTATCGCCATCGCGCCATTCCGCATACTTCTCGCCACTGTTGAACTGGAAGCCGGTCCGCAGCATCTCCTGGACCTGCGGAACCACGGTCGGCATTTCCTCCACGCCGCACACCAGAGTCACCTGCATCACACCCCGGCGCCCCAGCAGGCGGGTACTGTAGTTAGCGTTTTCATCGCCATCATCGCTCGTCAGGCGGGTGGCCCAGTACAGGTTATTGGTAGTTTCATCGTAGGACGGAGGATAAACCCAGCCGGCCACATGAATTGCCGTCCAGCCCTGCGAGCGCCGATACTGGTTGGACTGCTCCGTCCCCTCCTGCATGGCTTCCAGAATCGCGTCGGCATCCAGTTCGTCTTTCTCGTCATCCTTCACATAACCGACTTCATCAAACTCGAAGCACAGAAACCAGCTCAGGTCATCGGAAGTCGGCATCAGAGTGGCGATGGTGCCATCAGGCGGGTTCTGCGTCAGCTGGTTCCACAGCTGCGACCCGGCCCGGTCGGTAATCATGAAGCCTTCCGGCAATGTGATCTCCGCCCGTGAACCAATCGGTGCGGTAGCCGGACCTCTGGTCCAGTTGATCTGCTGGAATAGACGGGCGGCTTCCATCTGAGCCGGGTTGAGCTGAGCCGGATCGTCCTGGGCGAACGAACCAGCCGCCGGAAGCAGCACTATTGCGGCAGCACACAGCAGCATTTCCGTCAGACGCTGCCTGCAGGAAGGAACGATCACCATGGGAAGGGCCTTTCAGAACCGGACCGATATCGAAATGGAGTCGAGGAACGACTGCCCGTACACAACCGTGGCAACGTGCTGACTTCAGTCAGACCCAGGCCACGGGCGACGACAGATGTTCCGGCAGCCTCTCGCGGACGGGAAAGCTGCAGATTGCAAAGCGGGAAGTCAGGCTTTCCCGTCGGCAGCGCAACCGAACCTCTGTGGGGAAAACCTGAGTTACAGACGCCGCGGGACGGCTTCACTTCCACTGGCTGGCGAGCGCCCGCTGGAGAACATCCGGCGGAGTGCCGGCAGAAATTGAGACGCTGAATTTTGACCACTTATGAAAGATTTGTCCATTACGCAATGCACTACTTTCAGGTTTCCCCGCGGGAAAATGCTCCCACGACGGCCCCGAGAACGGCACCCGTTATACCGGCAGCCAGCGCAGGAAGCTCGAGGAAAATGCCAATAATCGCTCCGATAATCCCGCCGAGAATGCCTCCCGCCAGAATCATGGCCGACTGTGGCACGCCCCCCTCCCCCCCGGTACTGGAATCCAGCCCGTCGCCAGTCAGGCTGGCCGGGTCGATTTCCTCGCCGCAGCTGCCACACCAGCACAGACCACTGCCCGAAGATTCCACCGCCCGCGCTCCACAGCGGGGGCATTTCCGCAGAGTGCGGACGGGTGCGAATTCCTCCGGCGGACTTTCGTGGTCTTCATGCATGTTCTGATTCTCCCATCCCGCTTCCCCCGTTCCCTGCAGAATCGGCCCCGCAGCAATCCAGGCCGCCCCGGCCCAGCCCATGCCTGTTTCAGAGCCCGCATGTTAACGGCCCGGGTTTTCGTACCATACCACGTTCCGGCTGCCCCGCCCGGCAATCAGAATATCCAGCCGGTCATCGCCATTCAGGTCCACTGCTCGAATGTCATACGCTTCCTGATCTTCATCCAGCACGTGAGTGGAAAACTTCCCCTTCCCGTCATTCTCGAACCAGACGGCGGTGTGGTCTCCATACCCACAGGTGGCCGCATCCAGATCACCATCACCGTCGAGGTCCGCCACGGCCAGGCAGTGCGGTTCTTTCAGAGTCGCGTGAATCGTATGGATCGTCCAGTCGGGCGCCTCCAGCCAGATCACGCCCCGGCCATGACCTCTTGAAGCCACAAAGTCGGTCTTTCCGTCGCCGTTCACATCGGCAGGGTGAATGTTCGTGGCACCGGGCTGGTCATCAGCCAGCAGATGTTTTTTCCATGTCTGCTTCGGATCCTTCGGCGCTTCCCACCAGGCAAACCAGTTGCCGGTGCCTGGTTCCGCCTGCGGGCCGCCCTTCGCCGCACTGGCAATATCCGGCCGGCCATCGCCGTTCACATCGCCAAAGCCCAGGTAATGCGACAGGCCCGGCGCATCGCGATCTGCGAAAATGTACCGCTCCCAGTGGCCTGCCTTCCGTGGCTCCTTCGGAATTCGCAGCCACGCCAGCGAATTGGGAAAATCGCCCGTCGGCTGGCCGCTGGTGGCAATCAGGTCGAGCGTTCCATCCTGGTCCACATCGCCCGTCAGCAGCCCGTGAATCCCATTCACCCGGTCATCCACCAGCCGCGCCTTCCACGTGGTTTCCAGCGGCTTGTCCGGCTGCTCGAACCACACGATCAGCCCCGGGGAATACCGGGCCCCCACGTAGTCCATGTCCCCGTCACCGTCCACGTCCATGGCCTCACTGTGAATGAAGCGATGGGCCGCATCGGCATGAATCACCGTCTCCTGCCAGTCGGGGGCGGCAAACAGCCTGGTCTTCCCTTCGCTGCTGGAGATGACGTCCGTCCGGCCATCGCCGGTGAAATCGCCCGCCACGGCAGTCACCGTATGCGTCCCCTCGTGCAGCACATGTTTCTTCCACGGTTTCCCGGCCGGAGCGGCAGCCGAGACTTCTTCAGCGGCACGGCACACGGCCGGCAGTATCAGCGACAGCAGCAATACGGCGACTGCCGCCCTCCTCGCTCTCTGCGCCAACGGAATCAGCCGGGCGGGCCCTGCAACGTCATCCGCCGTTCGGGGCCAGGCGGGGAACATTCCGCACAGGCGCCTGGAATCCCCCACAGCCTGCCGGGGCGAACCGCCAGCCCCGGTGTTGTCCGTCAGGTGTAATCTGTCCATCAGCCACTCCCGGGATGTTCTCGTATCTGTCGTTTCAGCCGCCAGTCAGCCGGAACTGGCGGGCTCGAAGGTTCTGGAACCTGTGCAGCCTGGCCGCCGCCCGCTAAAATCCGTTCTCACGCCGTCTGCCCCCGCCCGGCCCCCGTTGTCGATCATCCGGCACCCGCTGCCGGACCGGAACAGGATCATCCGCGGAAACCGTTCCGTCCCCGCCGGGCAGGCCAGACATTCCAGCAATACTCCGCCAGCAAGAAGCAGATGACAGGCCATGTCGCAGCAGTACATTATGACGATCGAGGAGCTGACCCGACTCTACGATGAGAAGGAGGTGCTGCACAACATCTGGCTGTCATTCTACCCGGGCGCCAAAATTGGCGTGCTGGGCGACAACGGCTCGGGCAAAAGTACACTGCTGCGGATTATGGCAGGTGAAGACCGCGATTACATGGGCACCGTGCGGCCGGCGAAAGGAATTCGCATTGGCTACTTCCCGCAGGAACCCCGGCTGAACGACGAACAGACGGTCGATGAAGCGGTGGAAGAGGCCGTGGCCGATTCCCGCGCCATTCTCGATCGCTACAACGAACTCAATATGAAGCTCGGCGAAGATCTCTCGCCCGAGGAAATGGAGAAGGTACTCGACGAGCAGACGCGGGTGCAGGACCAGATCGACCACGCCAACCTGTGGGAACTGGACCGCA
>JAGQPV010000341.1 GCA_020426545.1 Planctomycetaceae bacterium | reverse complement strand
GCCATCACCGTCGAGGTCCGCAATCTGCGCGAGCGTCAGCTTTTCGGAGGTATTCAGCAGGCTTTCGGGAGCGGCGAGGCCTTCTTCCTTCTTCTGCACCAGCAGCCAGGTCTGCCGTCCACCCAGTACGGCAATGTCGTCGAGTCCATCGTGGTTCAGGTCGCCGGCTGCCATGTTCCACGGGCGGGGCGGGACATCCGGCAGACGGAACATCTTTCGCCGCTGCCAGCTGCCGTCTTTCGTCTCAGACCGCACCACCAGCTGGTCGGGCAACGTGAAGCAGGCCACATCCCGCCGGCCATCTCCGTCGAAATCGCCCACCGCCATCGACACCACCTGGCGATCGACCGAGATCCGCTCGCGATCGTACCGCCCGCTGCTCGGCAGACTGTTCACCCCATAGCCCGTGCGTTCAACCTCGCCCGGCAGCAGGGGCTCGCTGCGCTGCAGCAGCAGATCGATCCGGCTGTGGGCCGGATTGCTGATCAGCAGATCATTCAGACCATCGTGATTGATGTCGGCGGCAATCATGCCGGCCGAGCGATCGTCCAGCAGCACGATATCCAGCGGACCGAATCCGTAGTACTGCGCCAGATCAATCTCACCGGCAGGCTGGCTGTCGACTGATGATGTCGCCTCGGCACCGGCTGCCGCCGGCGCACCCTCGGCGGCTCTGACAGGGGCGCCCGTAACAGGCCCCCAGGCGGCCGCAGCCAGGCCCAGCCCGGCCAGCAACAGCAGGCAGCATAATGTCCTGCCGGAATCAGCAGCCACATTCCGGCGGGCGGGACGGATTCCTGCAGACATTCGCTTCATTCCTTACCTGAATCTGTCAGCGACGGAAAAACAGCCGCCAGCCGCTGCCCGCCGGGTGGTGAGGGCTCAACCCCGAAACCAGACCGCGAGGAAGCCAGGACAGGCCGGCAGCCCTCCGGACTCCGTTCACACTCCCCCAAGGCAGGACAGGCAAAACAGAGAACCCGGCAGCCAGGCCGGAAGAATGCGCTCTGGCAGTCATCGGCTGTCTGCACAGTATGATGCGAGATGGCAGCCAGTGGCAACCGGGCAGCCAGGATGGGCTATTGTGGGTTCTCCCTCCGCCGGTCATGCTGTCTTCTGATCCCGCAGCTCAACTCAACGCAGGCAACAGGGTTGCCGCAGTTCCTGCAGTCTGCCAGAATCTGAACCAGAGCATCCGGCCAGCAGGGCGGTGCTCACGAATGGATTCGGCCGCGACAGCCCCGCACCTTTTTCCGGCGGGCACCGCGGCTGCTGTGCGGCAGCACACCGTACCCGCTCTGGCCAGAGTCCTGGCGGCCCGGCGGAACGCTGCCAGATATGTTTCACCTGTGCAGGATGGTTTCCGGAACTGACCGGAACCAGTCAGACAGGGACGATCCAGAGCTTCGGCTCCAGCAGAAGGATGGCATCATGATGAGTCGACCCCTACTGTCTTCAGCGGCCCGGCTGCTGGCAGTCACTCTGCTGTGCAGCTCATTCGGGCTGGCAGGCTGTTTTCAGTCGAAGCCTTCGGGAAAGCAGGAGACCAGCCAGAAGGATGAGAAGAAGTCCGAAGGGACTTCCGGCGAACAGACCGCCAGCCGCGAGAACTGGGGTCCTTCCGAGGATGGGAAAAGCTGGATCGGCTATCCGGACGTGCCGTACGTCGAGCTGATGACCGAAGTGGACGGCATCCCCATCCCCCGCCTCAACACCGGGGCCGAGAAGCTGCAGATTACCGGTGCCCTGCCGGTCGATGAGGGCAACGAGTACGCAAAGAAGCACCCCGGCAAACCGACCACCGGCGACTGGCTGATTGTCCGCTTCAAGGCGGAACCGAAATCCCTCAACCCGATTGTCGAAACCTCTGCCGTGCAGAGCTACATCGGGCAGTATGTGGGCGAAAGCCTGGCCTGGCAGAATCCCGAATCGCTCGAGTTCGAACCCCATATCGCGAAAAAATGGGTGGCGGAAGACTCGGTCAAACTGGCTCCCAGCTACGCCGGCGAAGAACGGACGATGGCCCTCGATCAGGGGGAACCGGCGGGCGAGCTGGCTGTCGAGTACCCGAAAACCGCCGATGAGGAAGACCCTGCCGTCCTGAAGATCACCACCTTCGGGCCGGATGGCAAGCCGCTGGCCGGTGTCTGGGTGGGGCTGTATCCCGGAGACGATGTCGAGGGAGCACCGGCAACGGGCTATCACTACTGGAGTAATGCCGACGGACAGGTGGACGTGTCCGATATCATGTCGGGACATTACACCGCCCGCACCGGCCATGAAATCTTCGGCAAAGCTGAAGAGCAGGAAGACGGCTCGCTGCGTGTCACCCCCGCCACCCCCGGAAATGCTCTGGCGGAACAGCTGAAGGAAAGCGGCGAAGAGGCCCTGGTGCTGAAGAAGGGCGACTGGGCCGACGTGCAGTACGAAACGGTTTACACCTACTTCCTGCGGGATGATGTCACCTGGTCGGACGGCAAGCCGTTCACAACCCGTGACATGCTGTTCGGCTATGCGGTGCTGAATAATGATTATGTCGATGGCGAATCGCTGCGGGTGTATTACAGCGACCTGGTCGACTGCCAGGCTGTGGATGACCACACGATTCGCATGAAGTACCGCCAGCAGTACTTCAAGTCCTTCGAATTTACGATGGGGCTGTCGGCCTATTCCCCCGCCTTCCATCAGTTCGAAGCGTACTTCAAAGACGACGGAAAGACGCTGACCCTCGAGCGGCTGACTCCGGAAGAAGAAAAAGAGCAGAACAAAGTCAGTGCCTACGGGCAGGAGTTCGGCAAATTCTTCAACACCGACAGCCGCTACAATAACAGTCCGCTGGGCACCGGGCCCTATATTGTGGACAAATGGGTGCAGGCCGACCGCGTCGAAATCCGCCGCAATCCCGAGTACTGGAACAAAGAGCGGGCCGGTCATCTGGACCGCATCATCTTCAAGTTCATTGCCGACGATGTGACGGCCCTGGCCGCACTGAAAGCCGGTGAAATCGACTTCGCCTGGGGGCTGACGGCCGAGCAGTTCTTCGATGAACTGGATGGCCCGCCGAAGTGGTTCAGGGAAAAGTTTGTCAAAGCCTCGTGGTACAGCCCGGGCTTCAGTTATTACGGCTGGAACCTGCTCAAGCCGAAGTTCCAGGACCGGCGGGTCCGGCTGGCTCTGTCGATGCTGTTCGACAAGAAAGAGTTCCTGGAGGAGAAGCTGCATAATGCCGGCGTGATTGTGGCGGGCAGCCAGTACTACTTCAGCCCGTTCTACGATCATGAAGTCAAGCCGCTGGATTACAGCCGCAGCACGGCGATTGACCTGCTGGCCGAGGCCGGCTGGGTCGACACCGACAACGACGGCATCCTGGATAAAGACGGCGAAAAGATGGAGTTTGAACTCGTCTTCCCGCCGGGCAGTCCATCGGCCGAGGCCCGGGCCGCCATTGTGCAGAAGAGCTTCAAGGAAGCCGGCATTCAGATGGAAATCCGCCGGTTTGAATGGGCCTCGTTCATCGACCGCGTGAAAGCGAAGAACTTCGATGCGGTCAACCTTGGCTGGGCCATGCCGATTGAGAGCGACCCGTTCCAGATCTGGCACAGTTCCGGAGCCGGGCCGGAGAAGCGGGGCAGTAACCACGTCTCCTTCAGCAATGAGCAGGCCGATAAACTGATTGAGATGCTGCGGGTGACTCTGGACGAAGAAAAGCGGAAGCGAATCCACGCTTCCTTCCAGCGGATTCTCGACCGGGAACAGCCCTACATGTTCCTGTATACCGCGAAGGACTTCGGCGGTTATCACCACCGCTTCCAGGGGGTGAAATGGTACCGGGTCCGCCCGGGATTTGATTTCTCCGAATGGTATGTGCCGAAGGATCAGCAGCTTCGCTGAGTGGCAGCCGGCCAGGTTCTCCCCGGGGCAGCCAGGACCCTCTGGCCCTGGCCCCGGGCGGCTGAGCGGAAGGGACATCACTCGAACGGGCTGCCTCAGGCAGGCGGGTAAACAACATTGACTGCGTATCTGATCAAGCGGCTGATGATGATGGTGCCCACCATGTTCGGGATCATTGTGATCTCGTTCTGCATCATCAGGCTGGCTCCCGGTGATCCGGCGGCCCAGAAATTCGGCGGGGTGGGGCAGGCCACGGGCGGCATGAATGCCGAGAAAGGTACCGAAGGCGCTGAAAAGCGATTCCGCGAACGGTATCACCTGGACGACGCCCTGCATGTGCAGTTTGGCTATTTCGTCAAGCGGCTGGTCAGCCTGGAGATGATCTACTTTCAGCAGGAACGGCTGATCTGGCCCGACCTGTGGCGGGCGATGAAGGTCACCATTCTGCTGAATCTGATCGTGTTTGTGCTGATTTACATGTTCGCCGTGCCCATCGGCATCATGAGTGCAACCTATCCCGGTTCCACCGCCGATCGCCTGACGACCGTCGGCCTGTTTGTGCTGTACAGCCTGCCTTCATTCTGGATGGCCGAACTGCTGCGGATGTGGTTCGGCAACCGGCAGCAGGCAGTGTGGTTCCCCATCATGGACCTGCACAGCCTCGGCGCGGAAAACATGTCCAGCGGCGAATACCTGCTGGACTATCTGCACCATATTGTGCTGCCCGTGTTCTGCCTGACTTATGGCGGGCTGGCTTACATCAGCCGGCAGATGCGGGCCGGCATGCTGGAAGTGATTCGCCAGGATTATATTCGCACGGCCGAGGCCAAAGGAGCAGGCAAGGCGCGTGTGGTGCTGGTGCATGCACTGCGGAACGGGCTATTCCCGATTATCACGCTGTTTGCCTCGCTGCTGCCCTTCCTGATTGGCGGCAGTGTGATTATCGAGCAGATCTTTAACATCCCCGGCATGGGCCTGTTCGCCTTTAATGGCGTGCTCAGCCGGGAGTACGACGTGGTGATGACGACATTAACCTTATCCGCCGTACTGACGCTGTTCGGCATTCTGGTTTCCGACGTGCTGTATGTGCTGGTCAATCCGCAGGTCACGTTTGACAACCGGAGATAACGGTCCGTGAGTAAAGAGTATCCTCCGCCAGGAAATCCGCTGCCCGTGGACGGAACTCCCGGTGTGGCTGAACCACTCGCCGCCGAGCCGGAAACGGTGGTCCCGCATTCGGCGGAAAGCCAGTGGTCCCTCGTCTGGAAGGAATTCCGGCAGCGGCGGCTGGCCCTGTTCTGCGCCGTGCTGGTGGTACTGCTGGCAACGGTCGCGATTTTCGCGCCGTTCCTGGCGAACGACCGCCCGCTGTACTACGTGGGGGTGAACCGCTTCCAGTATGTGGAAGCCGCCCGCACCGCGCGGGTCATGCTGGCCTCCGTAATCAACCGGAAAACCAGCGAGGGCGCTGCC
Organism: Planctomycetaceae bacterium; assembly: GCA_020426545.1. Taxonomy (GTDB): domain Bacteria; phylum Planctomycetota; class Planctomycetia; order Planctomycetales; family Planctomycetaceae; genus JAGQPV01. Next base: position 1,304 of record JAGQPV010000341.1, on the reverse strand, counting down.
GCCGGGGAGGCATCGACCAGCGATGCCGGGAATACGGCCCGCCAGGATCCGGTGGATGTCATCCGGCTGCAGCTGGAGATCATGGGCGACGAACTGGCCGGCAGTGAACGTGAGCAGTTCGATGTGCTGCGGGAAGAGATTCTCACCACCGCCCGTCAGGTGGCGGATGGAGCAGCCGAACCGGACCAGCTGGCCGAACTGCGGGCCCGGCTGAGAAAAGAATTCGATGCCCGCGAGGTGACTTTGGCCATCGCCGGGCACTGGCCCGTGCTGGCAACGCTCAACTGGCTCGATATCGCCTTCATGGTCGGTAACCTGCTGATTCTCACTCTGCCGCTCTGGCGGTTCGGCCTCAACCGGTGCATTCCCCCGGGGAAGCCCGGTCTGCGTTCGACGGCAGTCACCGGGGTGCTGTTCGGTCTGCCGGTGCTGCTGGCGGCTGCCTGGTGGGTGATCGTCCCGGAGCGGATCGACCGGACACCCTACAAAACCGGCGTGCTGATCACCGAAGGCGAGGACGCAAAGCAGGCCGAAGTCGCCTATGTGGGCGTGGTGTGGCCCCCCGTGCCCTACGGACTGGATGAAGGCAATCTGGGCACGATTTTTGAAGAACCCGCCTGGTGGCCGGAAGACACGGAAGAAACCTCCGAAGAGGCCGCCCGGCGAACTGACAAGACAGCCGCGGCCCGTGGACCGTGGGATACGATTCACTGGATGGGCACCGATGAAATCGGCCGCGATCTGTTCTGCCGCATGATCTGGGGCGGGCGGGTCAGCCTGTCGGTGGGCATTGTGGCCGTGTCGATCTATGTGTCTCTGGGCATTCTGATCGGATCAATCGCCGGGTATTTCCGTGGCTATACCGATCTGGTGATCTCCCGGATTATTGAAGTCGTGATCTGCTTTCCCAGCTTCTTCCTGATCCTGGCGATCGTCGCCTTTGTCGGGCCGAGTATGCTGGTGATTATGGTCGTGATCGGACTGACGAGCTGGACCGGTGTTGCGCGGCTCGTACGAGCGGAGTTCCTGCGTCTCAGCGGACAGGAGTTTGTATTGGCGGGACGGGTGCTGGGTTACAGCCCGCTAAGGCTCATCTTCCGGCACGTCCTCCCGAACGCCATGGCGCCGGTTCTCGTGTCTGCGACGTTCGGCGTTGCCGGCGCGATCCTCACCGAAAGCGCCCTGTCCTTTCTGGGCCTGGGGATCACGGTACCGAAGCCGTCCTGGGGCGGGATCCTGTCTGACGGTCGCGATGCGATTTTCAGCGGCGAATGGATCATCATTTTTCCCGGGTTGGCGATTTT
>JAGQPV010000340.1 GCA_020426545.1 Planctomycetaceae bacterium | reverse complement strand
CCCGCTTCGGTCATTGCGGCCGCCTGCTGTTCACCCGCACGGGTCACCCGGCCCGGTTGCTGTCGCTGCTCACCTGCCGTCCTGGCCCGCTGCCCCGGCCGGCTCCTCCTGTGCGGATCGCCCCGCTGTGCTTCATTGTAGCGGCCCGCGCCCGGCTGTCAGTCGCTGCGAGGGTCCGATCCGCCCCCGTGGCACGAATCTCTGAAACTTTGCAGGAAGTTCCGGCGGAACATACTGTCCGGAATCCCCGGCCTGCCCTTATCCGGGGATCATCGGTATAGATTCCGGGGCCCGCTCAACCGCCCGCAGAACCCGTGCGACCCCGTCAGCACACCTGACCGGCAGCCGCTTCCCTGTCTGCCGGGACTGCCATTCATTCCCGCTGAAGTCTCCGTTCCGGCAGGACGATGCTGTTCTTCTGACAGACCATTCCAGGGGAGTCTGCTGCGCCGGTATTTCGCCCGCGGTGCAGCGTCAGTTTGCGGACGGGCACGGGCAGTCCCGGAGGAATCAGGCAATGGAAGATGACGCGCCACCGGGCGTGCCGGAATGGGTGGTGACTTACGGCGATATGATGTCGCTGCTGCTGACGTTCTTCATCATGCTGGTTTCGCTGAGCGAAGTGAAGGCCGAGTCGCGGTACCGGGCCGTGCTCGATTCACTGCAGAAATACATTGGTTACCAGGCCGCCCCCGTTTCGCCGGAAGGCCAGAACTTCCCGCTGAACAGCCTGAATGCCACGCGGGAAGTTCTGGGATCGCACAGTAAGGAAGACCCCGGCCGGGGCGGTGTACGGCAGCAGTCTCCCGAGGGAATTGACCTGTACGTCAGCAAGATTCGGGAAGGCGAGGCGGTGGCTGTCACCCGGCCAGTGCTGTTCGACCAGTTCTCCAGTGAGATTCTGCCGCAGGCCGCGGAGCAGCTGCGCGAAGCGGCCCGCGTGCTGGCCGGCAAACCCAACAAGCTGGAAATCCGGGCTCATACCGGGGCGAAACCCCTGCCCGCCGGTCACCCGGCACGCAACCTCCGCCGGCTCAGCTGGCTGAGAGCCAGAGCCGTCGCCAGTTTTCTGGAATCTGCCGGTGTCCTCTCCGACCGCATGCGACTGACCGCTCTGGGCGCGATTGAACCCCTGCCCGCTGCCGGAGACGGCAGCCAGCCGCAATCCGACCGGGTGGAGATTCTGATTTCCGATCTGTTTCAGGAGGAAACCATTGGCCCGCGGGAAAATTCCCGCCCATGACACTCCGTGTACCCGCTGCCCTTCCCCTTCCAGTCTGTCCCTCAGAACCAGCAACCAGAAAGGACGCCACTCATGGATGACGAAGCCCCGCCAGGCGTGCCGGAATGGGTGGTCACCTATGGCGACATGATGTCGCTGCTGCTGACCTTCTTCATCATGCTGGTTTCCATGAGCGAGATTAAGGACGAAGGGTCCAACCGGGCCATGCTGGACTCGATTCGGGAAGCCTTCGGCGCCACCATGTCGGATGCGTCGGGCGTGCCGGGCGATGGCTTCCAGACCACCAGCGCCATGAACCGTCTCACCTCACAGGGGATGCGGTCCAGCGGAGGCGTGGAGCAGGACAACCGTCAGTCAGCCGGCTCCGGAGGAAGATGGAAATCGGTGCAGTCCATCAGCCAGGGCCAGGTGGCCACCATCGGCGCACCGGTCTATTTTGAACGGTTCTCGACGGAGCTGACCGAACTGGCCCGCGACAACCTCAACGTGCTGATTCAGGCCATGGCCGGCAAACCCAACCGGATCGTGGTGCGGGGCCATGCCTCGGCTGAACCGCTTCCGCCCGACAGCCCGTGGCTCGATCCGCTGGAACTCTCGTTCGCCCGGGCGGAGCAGGTGGCCGACTACCTGATGTCCCGTGGCATCCCCCGCGAGCGGGTCATCGTCTCCGGAGTGGGCAACTCGGAGCCGCACGTCATCTCGCCGGATCAGTCGCTCAACCGCCGGGCGGAAATTTTCATCGCCGACAGTTTCGTTCCCCGCCAGCTGGGCACGGGGCCCACGGAAGCGGAGATCGAACTGCCGGAAACCGGCCAGTAACCGCAGCGGGACGTCCGTTCCGGCTGTTCGCCGTCTTCAGCGCAGCCGTCTTCAGCGCAGCGGGCGCTGGCCCTGCTGCTGCCGGGCGGTATTCAGCCGGGCCAGGGCTTCCGGCTCCTGCTTCAGCAGCCGCACCAGCTGCGAGGCCGTGCAGCCCAGCTGCGCGGCTGCAGCCTGAGGTTCCAGCCCGTGCAGGGCCAGCACATCGAGTGCTTCGGCCAGCAGGGCGGGAAAATCCCGGTGGTCGGTGCTGACGGCGATGCGCCCTTTCGGGCAGCGGGATTTCCACAGCGGCGAAGGCACCTGCTCCGCACTGCGCTCGCGGCGAATTTCCAGTGCCAGCAGCAGCCGCAGCCGCCCGGCCGCCACCTCGCGGTTGGCCTGCTGGCTCCGCCGTTCGCTGGCCGCGGCACTCACACCCGTCTCGCGATGTGTGAGGAATACGGCCGTCTCCACCTTGTTGCGGTGCTGCCCACCCGGCCCGGAACGCCGCTGCCGCCGTTCGTCGCACCCGGCCAGCAAAGTTTTCTCATCCAGATCGGCCGGGTGAACCACCGGGGAGGCATCGGGTTCGTTCATCGGTTTCCTGCCGCTGGCCCTGTGCTGGGGAATTCGGTCTCCGGTCTCCGGCAGCATAACACAGCCGCGGGGCTGAAACTTCGCGGCTCCCGCCGGTATGCTGTGCGATAACCGTGACAGCCGGCCAGTAAACCACCGCCCCGTGCGATGCGCGGCGGCTGCCGCCCTGCCCTGCCACCCTCAACCGGAACACCACCATGACGAACCGCGCCGCCACTGAGTACCGTTACGAGAAGCTCACCTGGCCGGAAATCAACGACGCTGTCGAGCTGGACAAGGTCTGCATTCTGCCCGTGGGAGCCGTGGAACAGCATGGCCCGCACCTGCCGCTGGATGTCGACCTGATCTGTCCGACAGGGATTGCCCTGGGTGCGGGAGCCAGTTTGCCGGAAAAGATTCTCGTGCTGCCCACTTACCAGTACGGGTATACCGGGCATGTGATGGACTTCCCCGGGACGATCAACACGAATTACGAGACGTTCATTCGCGGCGTGATCGACGTGGCAAAATCGCTGGCCTACCACGGCTTCAAGAAGATCATCCTGCTCAACGGGCATGGTTCCAACATGCCCAATCTCGATCTGGTGGCCCGGCGGGTGAACCTGGAGACCGACGCGGAATGCGTGCTGGTTGCCTGGTGGCGGCTGCTGACGGTCGATCCCGAATTTCTGCCCAGCTGGCGGGAAAGCAAATTTCCCGGCGGCTGCGCCCATGCGGGCGAGCTGGAAACCTCGCTGTATCTGTACCTCGATGAAGACGGCGTGCGGAAGGACAAAGTGAAGAACGGCACCATCAGCTTCAACGAGGAGAACAGCCCTTATAACTGGGTCGATCTGTTCGGGGCCGGGCCCGGTGCGCTGATCTCGTGGACCAGCAGCTACTCGGAAACGGGCGTGCTGGGCGAAGCAGAGATCGCCACGAAGGAAAAGGGCGAGCGGGTTTATAACGAAGCGGTCAAGCAGCTGTGCGGCTTCGTGAACTACTTCCAGCCCCGCCCGCGGGATAAACGCCACGGCGAACAGCGGCGGCGAACCATGCCCATTCCCTGGGGCCAGCTCGATCTGGACCAGGACCAGGGCTACGGTCAGTAGCCTGCCAGACCTGACCTCGAGTGGCACTGGCAGCTGGCCTGCCAGCCAGTTCCCGCGACGTGAATCACAGGTTCTTCCGCCCCTCGTCCCGCCTGCGGGAGAGGGGTCGGGGGGAGGGTCTTCTTCTTCATTCCCTGACGATTTCATTCCCTGACGATCAAACTCTGAATCCTGCCCCTCTGCTGGTGTGGCACGCCCTGACAACGGAAGGGCGTGGTCTGTTTCTTCCGGGCTGGCTCTGTTACTCAGGACGAGGTGCACCGCAGAGGTCGCAAAGGTACGCAGAGCAAGACTTTCGACACAGCATTGTGAATTCCGGAATCATTCATCCGATTCCAGCTCAACCCCCAGTTTTGACAGGGCCGACAGGGCTGCGCCGCCGAGCCCTTCGGGATGGCCATCGAACTTGATTGCGAGAAGCTTGAGATACGGAATCGCCCGGGAATCTCCCAGCTGACCCAGTGCCATCATTGCGTCGTACGCGACACGATGATCACTGTCTTCAACATGAGACAGAACAGCCTCGAATACGGCTGGATCCCGTGATCTGCCCAGCACCCAGACGGCACGAAATCGCACCCGTGGATCCGGGTGGTCTACCACCTGCAGCACCTGGGGAATGGCCATCTTCCCGAACAGGATGAGGCGGCTTTCCGCTCTGACCGCCACATCATCTGAAGTGTGCCCCAGCCTCTCTACCTGACGATGGATGTACCAGCGGAATATTGAACCCGGCATTCTCGCCTCAACCGTTGGAAGGACAGTTTGAAGTGCCGGTGGCGCCGAGTGCCATCTGGTGAGTGCTTCACTCACCAGTGCTCTTCACCAACCTGCTGTCGGACGTCGAATGCCCCGGGCCAGGCCAATAACTGTCGGCAAAGACACTGGCGGCCGCAGACGACCGCCAGTGCCACCCTGCCGTTACCCTTTCGACTCCAGCCAGCGTTACCGACACCATGCTTTCTGAACCACCTGACGCAGGAGGTATTCCATGACAATTGTGAATGCCAGAATCTACCTTCTCTCCCATGAGGATGGCGGGCGACTGTGTCCTTACGCAATGTCCGGGTATCGACCCAACCTGAAGTTTGGAGACGTTTACGTGTGCTCGGAAGTACTAACCGGCAACGGAGCCGATATCACTTCCGGCCAGTGGACGAACACCCGAGTAAGGATCCCTTCTGGAGAGCACCTGCCTGCCGGCAGCTTCAGCCCCGGAGCGAAGTTTCTGGTGGCTGAGGGAAGTCACGTCGTCGGTGAAGGGATCGTGACCGAACTGGTGGAGTAAATTCCGGGCCGGCTCGTGTCCAAACGTTTGGCCAGGCTGTCGGCAGCGGTATGTTCTGCCCCTCACCTCAGTCCTCTCCCCACGGGGAGAGGAAGACCAACTCTCGACCGCCACGGGCAACTGGTCCGGCCGTGCCTTTTCTTTCCTGAATCCCGAATCCTGGCCACTGACAACCGCGCCAACGAACATCCGGTGAACCTCCATCACCACCTGGCGTCTGTCCTGCTATGATCACTTTCCGTACCAGCGGGCAGCGGCCCCCGCACCCACCGTGCCGCATGTTCCCCCCGCAGACCGACTGCGGAGGGAGCCGGACCGACGCGCGCCCCGTTCCATCAGGGAGGTCTGCCGATGACATCTGACCCTGCTGACCACAGCCAGCCGGAGGATCAGCCGAATTCCATTTCCCGGCAGGGAGACATGGCGGCCAGTCATTCGCCCGAAGACGGCACCGACCCCCGGGTGTTCTTCGATCGTCGCCAGCCACGGCGGAAGGGCGGCCGCAAGGCCCTGCAGCTGTGCGCGCAGGTGTCCCGCGCATTGAGCTATGCCCTGTCGGACTGCGATGACGACATTCTGCGGAATCTGTATATCGATTCCGTCGTGCCCGCGCCGGATGAGAAACGGCTGATGGTGACGGTCATCAATTCCCTGGGCAGCGAGCCACCGCCCGAAGTGCTGGAACATCTGCACCTGCATTATGGCCGGCTGCGGGGCGAAGTCGCCCGCTCGATCCACCGGAAACGGGCTCCCGAACTGTCGTTTCAGGTGGCTCTGCAGCCGCCCGCACCGTCTGACATGCGGGAACCCGACAGCGAGGAAGAGTAAACCCACTCCACTCCCCGGCTGCAGGAAGCGGGTTTTCGTGCAGGCGGGGTTTCGTGCAAACCTGCTGTCCCGCCGGAGCCCGATGCACCAGCTCATCCCGCTTTGCGGGAAGGGGAAATGTACTCCGCAGAGGCTCTTTTTCTGCCTGAACGGGCCGGGCCTTCGGACTGGCCGGCGAGTCGCCCCAGGCGGAGTAATCGACACGTCCGGCCCATCCCGGGAAACCCTGACAGGTCGTCCCCTGCCGGCTGGAGATGGTGTTCGACCGGTCCTCCGGTCTTTATCTCATGATGCGAATGGCGCGATTGAACCGAATTGAGGAGGTGCCCCCTTTTCGTCTCACGCGTATTGCTCACGAGGTCGCCTCGCCATGCTCAAACTCGGTTCACTGACATGTGCACTCGGTATTCTGGCGTTTTCCGCAGCTGCCCCGCTCCCGGCGGCTGACATCTACGACACCATTTCCGTCGAAGAGGCCGCGGTCACCGAAGCACTGGAGCCAGCGGCGAACTTCGCGGGAACTCCGGCAGCGGGCGAATCCGATTCGGTCTACACCCTGTCCAGCCCTGGCTGCTGTGACGGGCATGGCGGACAGTACTGCATGGAGAACCCCTGCAGCGACGGCTCGGACTTCAAAGTGCGGTTTGTCCCGAATGGCTGGCTCTTCGCCATGCACGGCAACACAACCGTTCGCGGACTGACGGCTCCCGTCAATATCTCCATGCGGCAGAACGTGCATCTGCTGGAACACAATGTCCACTTCCTGTTCTCCGGAAAGCTGGAGATCGAGAACGATGAGATGGGGCTGCTGGTCAACGGCTTCTACATGA
>JAGQPV010000339.1 GCA_020426545.1 Planctomycetaceae bacterium | reverse complement strand
CTGCGGCCGCAGCTGTGGCTCCCACGAAAGCAGAAACGGACGCCGCTGCTGCCCTGAAAACCGCGACCGACGCCGTGGCTGCCGCAAAGAAGACAGCCGAGGAAGCAGCCGCCGCCCTGAAAGCGGCCCAGGAAAAAGCCGCTGCAGCGAAGACAGCCGCCGAAGCCGCCGCCAAAGCGGCTGAGGCAGCCAAAGGCAAAGACACCGAGAAAGCCGAAGCAGAGAAATCAGAAAAAGCAGCAGCCGAGGCCGCCGCGGCCGAAGAGGCACTGAAAAAAGCAGATGCCGCAGCCAAAGCTGCCGCCACCGCGGTGACCACCGCGGAAGCCACGTTGAAAACAGCCGATGACGCGGCGAAGAAGACTGCCGCCGCTGCCAAACCGCTGAAGGAGGCCGCTGCCACTGCCGCCAAAGCACTGGCCGATGCGGAAGCAGCCCTGAAGAAGAGCGAAGAGCAGCTGGCTCAGTCCAAAGCGATCGTGGAAGCCGCTCCCGAAAAGCTCAAGCAGATGGAAGCCGAGATCGCGACTCAGCAGGCCGCGACCGACAAAGCTCAGGAAGCATATGCGGCTGTTTCCGCCGACTGGCTGAAGAAGCAGCAGGCTGTGGAATCCACTCTGATTGAACTGGGACGCCTCGTCTCCTTCTCTCATAAAGTGGCCCCGATTTTCGCCAAACGGTGCCTCGCCTGTCATAACGCCCGCACAGCCAAAGGGCGTTACAACATGGAGAACTTCGCCGGCATCATGAAGGGCGGAGAAAGCGGTAAAGTGGTCGATCCCGGCGATGGGGATTTCTCCACGCTGGCGGTGATGATTGAAGACGGCTCGATGCCCAAGGATGCCGATCCGCTGTCGAAGGAAGAAATTGAAATCATCAAGAAGTGGATTGTGACCGGCGCAAAGCTCGATGCCGGTCTCGATACCGAAGCCGCTCTGATCAGCATCATGCCCAAGTTCCCGCAGCCCGCCGCGCCGGAATCTTATCGGGTGCCCGTTCCGATCACGGCCCTGGCCTACAGCCCGGATGGGCAGGAACTGGCCTCTTCGGGTTATCACGAAGTCGTGATTTACAACCCCGCCGATGGCGCCGTGCTGCGTCGCATTACAAATGTGGCCGAGCGTGTTTACGACATCGAATACAGCCCCGATGGCAAGACCATTGCCGTGGCAGCCGGCACGCCCGCTCAGATTGGCGAGCTGAAGCTGTTCAACCGGGCCGATGGCAGTCTGGTGGCCGACCTGGTGACGTCCGCCGATTCGGTGTTCGCCCTCGCGTGGAATGCCGATGGCTCGAAGATTGCAGCGGCTGGTGCCGACCGGGCGATCCGGGTGTATGAAGTCGCCACCCAGAAAGAACTGCTGCTGATTGAAGACCATGCGGACTGGGTGATGGACATCACCTGGTCGCCCGATGGCACAAAGCTGGCCTCCGCCAGTCGGGACAAGACCTGCAAAGTGTTCGATGCCGCCTCGGGAGATTCGCAGACAACATTCAACACGCACGGGCAGCCCGTGTTCGGTGTGAAGTACGCTCCGGATGGCAAGACGGTCCTCAGCAGCGGGAACGACAAGAATATCCGCGTCTGGAACCCGGCCGATGGCAAACAGGTGCGGGCAATCGCCGGCTTCGGCAGCGACGTATTCCGACTGGTGGTGACGAAAGACGGCGAAGTCTTCAGCTCCAGTGCTGATAAGACCGCCCGCCGGCATAACATTGCCGACGGCAAGGCGCTGNAGACCTTCGGTGGCCACGCCGACTGGGTCTACTCTCTGACGGTTTCTCTGGAAACAAAGCGGCTCGCCACCGGTTCCTACAATGGAGAAATCCGCATCTGGAATCTGGAAGACGGCAAGCAGATCAGCAGCTTCATCGGTGCTCCAGGCTACAAAGCACCGGATGCCACTGCAGCTGCCAAATAAGTACAGCGGCCATCCTGCGGCTGCCTGATGCTGACAGTTCACCGGGTCGGGAGAGCAACTGCTCTGCCGGCCCGGCTCTGTTTGATGATGCTCGCTCCTGGTTGAGTCTGATCGGCTTCAGCGGCGGATCCGTCCCGGACAACAGGGCTGGTCCGCGAGATTTCCGGCACGAACCTATTGGTCGGTCTCCGCCCAGACGGCCAGCTCCACGGGAGCACCCAGCGGCAGCTGAGACACGCCGACTGCAATCCGCGTATGGCGGCCTGCTTCCCCGAATGCAGCCGTCATAACATCGGATGCGCCATTCAGAACCGGAGCCTGACCGGTGAAGCCATCGGCTGAAGCAATATAGCCTTCCAGCCGCACAATCCGTGTGACCCGATCCAGGCTGCCCAGGCAGGCACGAATCTGTGCCAGGGCATTGAGTGCACACAGCCTGGCCGCGGCCGCTGCTTCCTCGATGGTCAGCTGATCGCCGACCCGCCCCTGGTAAGGCAGTTCCTTTCCCTCCAGCGGCAGCTGACCGCTGGTCACCACCAGCTGGCCGGTCCGCAGCACGGGAACGTAGGAACCGACGGCTTCCGGCGCAGCGGGCACTTCCAGCCCGACGTCGCGCAGCCGTTGTTCGACCTGATTTTCTGACGACGTATTCATGCAGGTTACTCCCTGTTCGGGTATGGTTCCGGTTAGACTGAGCATCCGGTTCCGCACTGTACAGCATGCGGAGGCGGGTCACATCCCGCAACGGGGTCGCACTGGCACGGGCCAGACGCAGCTTCGCAGGAATCGACAGGCGTGGAAAGAGGCAGGAACGATGGTCGAACCCGAGGCAGTTTCCACAGCAGCTGAAGGCGGGCTGGCTGGTGCGGACCATCTGGTCATCGGGCTGTACCTGGCCTGCATGCTGGGCATGGGCATCTACATTGCGCTGAAGCAGCGTTCGACGGAAGACTTCTTCGTCGGCGGACGTAACCTGCCGGCCTGGGCGGTGGGTATCAGTCTGCTGGCTTCGCTGCTCTCCACCATTACCTATCTGGGGATGCCGGGCGAAATGTTTCGAACCGGCCTGGGATTTCTGACGCGGCAGCTGGGTATCCCCTTCGTGCTGGTCGTGGTGTGGTTCCTCTGGCTGCCATTCTTCATGAAGCTCAACCTGACCAGTGCCTATGAGTACCTGGAACGGCGTTTTAACTACACGGTGCGGGCCATGGCGGGTGTCTTCTGCCTGCTGCTGCTGTTCGGCTGGATGGCGGTCGTCGTGCTGACGGCTTCCGGAGCGATGGCGGAAATCGCCAACCTCAATCTGGACTGGTTTCCGGGAGAGAACACGTCCGAATTCCGTGATGCCGACATGCATGCCATTATCCTGTCAGTCGGGCTGTTCTCGGTGCTGTATACGACGCTGGGCGGAATTCGGGCCGTCATCTGGACCGACGTGGTGCAGTTCTTCGTGCTGATCGGCGGCGCCCTGTTTACCATCGGGTTTATTGCCTCGCAGACGAACTCGGGCGTGGGAGACTGGATCGCCGTCGCCTCCACCTACGAATACCGCGAATCGGTCGAATGGTTTGACCTCGATGTGCAGAACCGCTCGACCGTGTTCTCCATTGCCGTGGGCATGTTCTTCTGGTTCATCTGCACGCACGGAGCCAACCAGGTCGCCCTGCAGCGGTACTTTGCCGTGAAGGATGCAAAGGCCGCCCGGCGGAGTTACCTCGTCAGTGCGGTGGCGAGCTTCGCCCTCGGAGTGATTCTGGCGGGTGTGGGCCTCGCCCTGATTTACTTCATTCAGGACCACCCCCTGCCCGCCAGCGAGTCGCTGCTGTCGGAAGTCGAGAAAATCCGGTACAGCGCGCAGGACAAGATCTTCCCGCAGTTCATCAGCATCTATCTGCCGGCCGGTCTGCGGGGCATGGTGGTCGCCGCTCTGTTTGCCGCCGCCATGTCGACAATCGACTCGGGAGCAAACTCGGTCTCCACGATTGTGACGGTCGATTTCTTCCGCCGCCTGCGGCCGGACCATGCCACCCCGGCCGCGGAACTGCGTCTGGCCCGGACACTGACAGCCTGCATGGGGGTGCTCATCGTGGCCATCACCCTGGGGCTGTACCATCTGTCGAAAGGGACAGATATCATCAGCCTGTGCCAGAAGGGCTTTAACTGTTTCCTTGGTCCGCTGGGCGGTGTGTTTGTACTGGCCATGTTCTTCCGCCGCGCCACACCAGCCACCGTCATTCCCGCCCTGCTGGCTGGAGAAATTTTCGGCGTCTGTGCCAGCTACAGCACCGAGCTGTTCGGAACGCCCTATTCCACACACCTTGTCGTTCCCGGGTCATGGATCGTAACCATCGTGACGGGCTCCGTGCTGGGATTTGTCCTACGGACGGAAGCGACTCCCGAGCAGCAGCAGTGGATGTGGATTCCCGTCGTCGCGGGTGGTTCGAGGGATATGAGCCAGCCGGCACCGGAAACCTCCGTCAATTAGTCGGCAGATTCCGCCAGAGGGCCGCACTCGCCCGCACCGGTTTCCTGCTGCTGAAGATCGAACGGCTGCCGAGAATTCCGTGGCGGAATACCCGGCGGCTGACCAGTGAGTGACTGAAATTCCCGCCTGCTCCCGCGCCGGGGCAGGATTCGTTTCGAAGGGCAGACAGCGTGCGACGATTTATTATTCTGATGGCGATTGTACTGCTGGCCGGCTCCGGACTGCATGCCTGGACGCAGACCGCGGATCAGCCCGAGCGGCCACGTCGGATTTATCTCGATGAGTTCCGGCCGACCTCGGAGCTGATTACTCCGGAGCATCTGCTGACGCGGGCCAGATTTCCCTGCGTCAACGTGCACACCCACCCCGGACGTCTGTCGGATGAAGAGATCGACGAGATGGTGCGGGTAATGGATGAGGCGAACATCGCCGTCAGCGTCAGTCTCGATGGACAGGCCGGCCCCCGGTTCGATGAACACCTGGAAAAACTGACACGCAAGCACCCGGGGCGGTTTGCCGTCTTCGTGCGGATGGACTACCAGGACCAGGGGGAAGAGGGCAAACCCGAAACCTGGGATGTCAACCTGCCCGGCTTTGGCCTGCGAATGGCCGACAAGCTGACAGACGCGGTCCGCCGTGGTGCAACGGGGCTGAAGCTGCTGAAAACGCTGGGGCTGTACCTGCGGGATCCCGCAGGCAAGCTGCTGAAACCCGATGATTCGCGGTTCGACCCGGTATGGCAGCGGGCGGGTGAACTGGGCGTGCCCGTGCTGTGGCACTGTGCCGATCCGGTGGCCTTCTTTCGGGAAACCTCTCCCGAAAACGAACGCTGGGAAGAACTGTACCGCCACCCGGAATGGAGCTTCCACGGGAAGGATTTTCCGGCACACCAGGAACTGATTGACGCCCGCAACCGGGTGATTGCCCGCCATCCCAAAACCACCTTCATCTGCGCCCACATGGCCGATATTCCCGAGAACCTCGCTCTGCTGGGAAGTTACCTCGACCGCTGGCCGAACATGCACGTGGAAATTGCTGCCCGAGTGGCCGAACTGGGCCGCCAGCCGTATACCGCCCGCCGGTTCATGCTGAAGTACGCCGACCGCATTCTGTTTGGCACCGATGGCGTGCCCCCCATGAGCGAACTGATCCCCCACTGGCGCTTCCTCGAAACCTTTGATGAAAACTTCCCCTACGAGGACAACCCGTTCCCGCCGCAGGGACTGTGGAACATTTACGGGGTGGGCCTGCCGGAGGACGTGCTGCGGAAGGTGTACTACGAGAATGCGGTACGGCTGATTCCTGCCATCCGGGGCAATGCGGAGGACGGGGTGAAAGCGGTCGTTATCCGGCCGGAATAACGCCCACAGCGGGAGGAAGCAGGCCGGACCAGGTGAACTGGGCACATCCGCGAAATTGTGCTATCACACGCGAGTCGGGAATCTTCTGTGGGCGCGGCGTGCGCTGAAGGTGATCTGTCGGTATGGTTCCCCGGCTGCTGTCCTGCCCGGTCAATCCTCAGCTGGAAACTGTTTTCCCATGTGGCGGTTGCCGTATTTTCTTCTGCGTACAGTCCAAATTTCCTGGTCGCAACCTGCTGCAGTACGGCGATCACATTTTCCGGGAATCCCGTTGACCGCCGGGCTGCTGGTGCTGCTGTTCATGCAGCCGCTGCCTGCCGCGGGTCCGTCGCTGGGAGGCAGAACGGCGACTACCGCTGAAGCGGTGCAGGTTCAGGTTCCTGAGGGGTTTCAGGCAGAGCTGTACGCCGACGACAGCCTGGCCCACGACGTCTTTTCCATGACGACCGACAGTGCCGGCCGCATCGTGGTCTCCGGTCCCGGGTATGTCCGCACGCTGCTGGATGATGACGGGGACGGAACGGCTGACAGCTTCCGCCAGTTTGCCGACGGCCCCAGAACCGGGGCCCAGGGCATGTGCTTCTACCGGAATGACCTGCTGTGCCTCGGCGATGAAGGGCTGCTGCGGTTTCGCGACCGCGACGGCGATGGCCGGGCCGACGGGCCCGCCGACGTGTTCCTGCGGATTCCCTGCGGCAGCGAACACCACGCCCACGCGATCCGGCAGGGGCCGGATGGCTGGTGGTACCTCATTGCCGGCAATGCCAGCGAAGTCACCGCGGCCTATGCCACCCGCAAAACATCGCCCGTTCTGCGGCCGGAAGCGGGTGTGCTGATGCGGCTGTCTCCCACGCTTGCCGGCGGGGAAATCGTGGCCGACGGGTTCCGCAACGCGTACGATTTCGATTTTCTCCCTTCGGGAGATGTCGTCACCTGGGACA
>JAGQPV010000033.1 GCA_020426545.1 Planctomycetaceae bacterium | reverse complement strand
CTAAATTTTGTGAGTCTGACACTCCGCGAACCGCACAAACCCCGCGCAGGAATTTTCCATCCCCCAGACACCCCTGTTGAAGGCTGACCGATGGCACCGACCAAGAAATTGAAAACCACGCACTTATCGACCGCGACGCGGCGGTGGTACGACGCAATCGAGCGCGAATATGAGCTTGAGAGTCATCACAAGCGCATCCTGTTGACGGCTGCGGAAATGTGGGACCGCGCGGCTGAAGCAAGGGCCGCAATCGAGAAAACCGGGCTGATGGTGACCGACCGATACGGGCAGTTGAAAGTCAACCCGGCTGTTGAGTGTGAGCGATCATCAAAAGTGCTGTTCCTGCGGGCCGTGCGGGAACTCGGGCTGGATGTTGAGGCACCGGGGGAAATCCCACCAGTGATCACGGGGAGGGCGTGACGATGCCGCGACTGAAGCGAAAACAGCTTGCCCGACGGCACTACACATCCGAACACATTGCCGCACTTCGGACGCTTGATTTTTTGAACGTGTTCGGCGGCAGCGATGCCCTGCGGCGGCAGGCGTGGGAGCACCTGCGGGAAACAGTTTTGTCGGAACACATCGCCGAGAAACCCGGAACGCGGCCGGAAGCGTGGTGGCGTTATTCAATCCCGGCAGGCACGCGACGCGAACGAATTGACGGCGGCGTCCATCCGTATGACGAACCGAACAATCCGAAGCGGCACTGCGGTTTTCACTACGGGCTACCGTATGAGCGGCACAGCGAGGGATTCGTGGGCACTGGCTGGAAGCCTCATCCGGACGCACTCGCGATTTACGAAACTCAAACGGACTATCTCAGGCGGCTGAATTTGTTGACGGCTGCCGAAATTCAGGCACTTGAAAGTAAGGAATTGAACTCATGAGCAAGGCAGCAACGAAAACGGCACGACAGACCAGTAAGCCGGAATCAATCCGTTGTCGCATCAAGGCGAGGATCGACGCGCATCCCGACGTCATCGAATCACGGCGGGAATGTGATCGACTGCGAGTTGAGCGGGCCACGTTGCAGAGCAAGCTGGACCAGGCGACAGCGCGACTTCAGGACACGGACCGCATGGTGGCGGCTATCGAGGCGGGCCAGACTGTGTCGGTCGATGCGGGCGAATCCGTCGAAGCACTCAAGGCGCAAATCGAAGCCTTCACGCTCGCGGTCAATCGCGCCGACAGCCGGCATCGTGACGTCCTGCAATCAATCTCGCGTGAGATTGCTGCGGAGTTCGCGCCGGAGCATCGTGAGCGAGTTGAGCGGATGGCGATGGTTCTAACAAACTTTCGTGAGCTGGCGGATTCATTGACCGAAATCCCTGGCATTATGCAATCATTCGGCATCAACGCACCGGCACAACTGTTTCCCGCCTATCACAGGGCCGACATGCAGGACGTCATCAATCGTTTCGGGCACTTTTCAAACGCATACACTCTCTGGCTGAAGGAAAACTAATCATGAGCGGAACTATCGTTTTGAGCGGGCGGGCGGCATGTCATGAACAGCCGACCGATGACGGACGTTTCCCGATTCTATTCCAAAGAGGATGTTTCGATGAGATCTTGAAAACGAATCCGGACGTGCCGCTGAAAATCGCGCACAAGGGGCCGACGATCGCCACGACGCGAACCGGATTGGAATTGTGGGCCGATGCGGCCGGGCTCCACTGGAAGCTCGCCAGCGACGACGACAGGCCCGTTATTCGTGCCATCGCTGACCGCATCCGCGACGGACGATTGGCGGGTTCGTCGATCTCATTCAAGGGTAACTATCGTGAGCGGGCGATTCACGGCACGACGCATCGCGTGGTCCATCGGGTGACGGCCATTATTGACGTCGGGCCATGCCGGCAAGGCGGCAATTCGTGGTGCCATTCTTCGGTCAGTTTCCCATGGGACCGTCCAGCATCGCAGCGGATTATCACGCGGCCGAAGCCTGTTCAGCGGGCCGCATACGTCCCGCTCACGGAATCGGAGCGAGCGGGATATCGGGAAGCGGATCGCCGATTCAATCGAGAGATGGCGGCAATTCAGGCGCAGGCGGGATCAATGCGGCCATCGAGGCGAAAACGCAAAAAACCGCAGAACAGAATCCGCATGCTGTTGATCCAAAAGCGCATGGAGAACTGTACGGGTATGATAAATGCCCGCGAGATGGCGGCTAAGGTCGGGGTGTCTCCGTCCGCACTGAATCGGGGCATGACCATGTTCAGCAGCGAATGCATGTATGAGCCTACTCCGGACGGCGGATGGAAGTATGTCGGGCTGTTCGGGCGAGCCAAGGATACGGTCTCGGATTGAAACCGAACGGCACTGATGACAGAATGCTGATCCTTGAATCATGTACGACAATCTGAACTCTCCCGTCCCGCGTGGACGGTCAAACGCTGTTGCTATGTGTTGCATGTCCGGAAACGGCTGCACGGTTCGTACATGAACCGAAGGGCACTAAGGCAACGGCGTTTTTTCATTGGAGTGAGTGACGATGGCAAAACGAGCGAACGGCGAAGGAACAATAACGAAACGCAAAGACGGACTCTGGCGGGGCCGCGTGACGGTCGGGAATCAGCGGAAAGACGTCTACGCGAAAACGCAGGCGGAATGTCGGGAGAAAATCGAGCTGCTGAAACTGAAGGCGGGCCGAAAACTCGACTTCAAAAGAGCGTCCGATTCTCTGGCAGCGTATCTGCAACACTGGCTGGACAACGTCGTGAAGCTGAACAAGGCCGCACGAACGCACGAAGAATACGATCTGGCCGTTCGTCTCTACATCGTGCCGTTCATCGGGCATCGGAAGCTGGCGAACCTGAACGCCGACGACATGGAATCCTGGCAAGCGTCGATGGTGCGGAAAGGTCACTCCGCAAATCAGCGATTGCGGGGAATTCGCATTCTCAGGAACGCACTCAACCGGGCCGTGAAGAACCGGATCATTGATATCAATCCGGTCCAGGTTCTCGACATCCCCAAGGTAGAACGGCGGGAAGTCATCCCGCTGGAACTGGAACACTGCCGGCAATTGTTCGCTGAATGCAAAAAGCATCGGTTGGGCGAGATCGTCCCGCTGGCCGTGATGACGGGGCTGCGACTGGGCGAACTGTTGGCGCTCGAGTGGTCGGACGTGAATCTGTCGGAAGGCGTTCTGTCCGTTCGGCGGACTTTGCAGGAATTGAAGTCAGGGAAGTCCGTGAAGCCACCAAAGAGCAAAGCTGGGCGGCGGGCCGTGAATCTCGATCCGATCGCCATACAGGCTCTCAGGGACCGTCAGAAGAAAGCCATCGACGAAGGCTGTCCACCTGATGCGATTCCGATCGTATTCCCGAACACGGAAGGCCGACATGTGGCGAGAACCCTACTCGGCTCGCAAACGTGGTATCCGATTCGAAAAGCGGCGGGCATCCCTGAAACGGTCCGATTTCACGATCTGAGGCACTCCCACGCCAGCCTGATGATTGCGGCCGGGATTCATCTGAAGGTCATTCAGGAGCGGCTGGGGCACTCGACGTTTCAACTGACGGCGGACACCTACAGCCACCTTTTGCAGGGTGCTCAGGCGGACGCTGCGAACCGTGTTGGCGAGCTGGTTGGGGCAGTGGTTGGGGTAGAAACGAAAATCGAGGCTGCCGAATGACAGCCCCGATTTGCCGTAAGTCCTTTGGTATCAAGCGGAGAGGGTGGGATTCGAACCCACGGTAGGTTTGACCCTACGCCGGTTTTCAAGACCGGTGCATTCGGCCGCTCTGCCACCTCTCCGGGTTGTCCTGTGCCTGTTCCTGCCTTCTCGTGCGGGATCAGGGCCTGCCTGCGGTTATCCAGCCTCCGTTCGGCCACGCATGATACCGCTTCAGACTGCGTGGATCCTCAAGTCGAACTGGAAGTCGAACCGGCGCTCCTGCGGCCTGACAGTTTATCGGCGAGGGAGCCAGTCGGCAATGTGTTCACCTGTGACAGACACTTCAGGCAGATTTCGACCGATCGCACCGGGCCGATTCCCAGGCACGGCCGCACCGGCTCAGCGGTTCAGACGGCGGAAACCTGCTGCGGGTTCGGTCTGTGAAGGGATTTCGGGGCGACCTCCACTGGCCGGCAAGAAGGGCTGGCAGAAGGGAGCAATCGTCGGGGCCGGACGGGTTTGACTGGTCGGGCGGGTTCAACAGTCGGGGCGGCACGTTAGAATGGCATCCGTTAATTGACGGGCGGGGCAGGTGCAGCAGTGTCAGAGACCGGAGGAGCGGCGGACTTTCCGCTCGTCCTTTTTCAATGTCAATCAAGCTGGCCGAAGTCGAGCAGGCAGTCAGGGTGACTGGCGGACTGACAGCTGGCTGCTGGCGTGGCCGGGGCTGGTCACAGCTGAGGGCGAGTGCTCCTGCCGTATTGTGCTGCACGGGCCGCTGCGTACCGGGGAGAATCGATGGCAGGCGAGAAGTCACAGCGGGCCGGCAAACGCACCGTCCGGAAGGCAAAGCCCAAACGGGCGGGCAGCCTGGCGGGTGCGAATCGCAGGACGGGTGCGGTAGGCAGGAACGCAGCGGGTGGCCCGGAGGCCGAACTGGGTACGGTGAAAAGCAGCCTGCGGGGCCGGGTGACCGCTGGCAGCTGGCAGACATGCAGCCTGACCTACACCGCGGGTACAGCGGGGATCGACGATACGGGGGCGATCAAGCTGGTGCTGCGATACGCCTCGGACTGTGGCGTGCCGCAGTTCACCGATCCGGCGGCTCCGCATTACACCACGGCGGTGGCATCGAACGGGGTCCTGCTCGAGCTGCGGTATGATTCCAAAGATCATGAACGCCCCTGGGGCCGCACCGTGCGGGTGCGGGTTCGCCAGGGGTTTCTGCGGCAGGGCGAGACGATCACGCTGACGCTGGGCGACCGTTCGGGTGGTTCGCCGGGCTGGCGAATGCAGACGTTTGTGGAAGACACTTTCGAACTGCGGGTACTGATCGACCGTTATGCCACCTGCGTGTACGAGCAGCTGGCCCGCTCGCCGGAACTGCGGATTGTGCCCGGTGCCCCGGTGCGAATGGTGGCTGTGGCACCCGGTCTGGCGGCGCCGGGTAAGACGGTGGCTGTGCGGACCCGGCTGGAAGATGAGTGGGGTAATCCGGTGGGCCGTCCGCGGACGTTCCGGCAGGAGGGATTCACGGAGGCCGGCTATCAGACCGCCGTGGTGACTGATGAAGAAACCGGACTGCAGGCGGAGTCGAACCCGGTGCTGGTCACCAGCGATGCCGAGTACGGACGTTACTGGGCCGACCTGCATGGGCAGAGCGAGGAGACCATCGGCACCAACACGGTCGAGCAGTATTTTCAGTTCGCACGGGACCGGGCTTTTCTCGATATTGCCAGCCATCAGGGCAACGATTTTCAGATTACCGACGCGTTCTGGCAGCACCTGCAGCAGGTGACCCGCGCGATGAACCGCAGCGGGAAGTTTGTGGCCTTTCCCGGGTGGGAGTGGAGCGGCAACACCGGTCTGGGTGGAGACCGGAATGTGTTCTTCCGGGAGGAAGGCGGGCCGATTCATCGCAGCAGCCGGGCGCTGGTGCGGACGGAAGACTCCACTGATGAGTGTGCCGGCACAGTGGAGGAGCTGTTCGATCGCATGGAAACCTGCGGACAGGACGTCATGCTGGCGGCGCATGTGGGTGGCCGGTATGCCGATATTGCCCGACACCGGGAAGGGCTGGAATCAGCCGTCGAAGTGCATTCGGCCTGGGGCACCTTCGAGTGGATGCTGGAGGATGCTTTCAGTCGGGGTTATCGCGTGGCGGTGGTGGCCAACAGCGACGGGCATAAGGGGCGACCGGGTGCCAGCTGGCCGGGTGCCAGCACTTTCGGCAGTTATGGCGGGCTGACGTGTGTTCTGGCCACGCAGCTGGACCGGGAAGCGGTGTGGGAGGCGTATCGGCAGCGGCGGGTGTATGCCACGACGGGGGCGAGAATTCAGCTGGATGTGGCGACGACCTCCGGCGACCAGATGGGGTCGCTCATTCACTGCCGGGCGGGAGAACCTCCGGAGCTGGCCATTCGCGTATGTGGGACGGCGCCGCTGGAGCGGGTGGAGATTCGCAATGGCACCAGAGTGCTGAAGACGGTTCGCGCGTATCAGAAGGCCGACCTGGCCGATCGCCTGAAGGTGCTGTGGCAGGGGGCGCAGGTCCGCGGGCGGGGCAGGGCGGTCAGCTGGGACGGCGGATTGAAACTGAAGGGCAACCGCATTGGCGGTTTTACTCCGGTAAACTTTCATAACCCGGAGCAGCCCTGCCGACAGACAGGGGCTGGCGAACTGAGCTGGCAGTCGATCACCACGGGCGGGGTGGCCGGCGTGATTGTGGACCTGGCCCGTGGCACGGCCGGTACGCTGGAAGTGGAAACACCGTTGAAGCGGTTTCGGGTAGAGACGGGCAAACTGTCCCTCACCGGAAGACGTTATGAACTGGGTGGCGTGGGGCTGGCGATTTCCGCGTACCGGCTGCCGGCATCCGGGGGCCCACGGGAAATGGAGTTTCGCTTTCAGCCCCGGCTGGAAGATATGCATCAGGGCGATAACCCCCTGATGGTGCATGTGGTGCAGGAGGACGGGCACATGGCGTGGTCCAGTCCGATTTATGCCGTACAGCCTTAACTGCACTAATTCCCGGACTGTATGTTCCCGCCATGCTGTTTCATGATAATCAAGGAAATTAACCCGTGCTCTGGTCGCTGCCTGAATCCTACCTGCTGATGATGGCGCTGTGGCTGGCCGGAATGTCTGTCATGCTGGTGCTGCTGGTTCGCTGGAGACAGCGCCGCCGCCTCGGCGGGAAACCACTGGGCCGGGTGCACCTGCTGCTGGCCGGCTGGATGCTGCTGGCGGCCTGCACGGTGCTGGAACTGGGCGTGGCGCTGTTTGTCGATCAGACGGATTCGTTCCATATGACGAATCTGTCCCGCAAATGGGAGAAGCGGCATGTGGAGCCATTCCAGAAGCCGCTGCGGTTTCGATCCGGTGAAGGCATTCTGTATCGGGACAGCCAGGAGTTTCCGCGGTTTGTGCCGGCCGACAAACATCACCTGTGCTTTCTGGGCGACAGCTTCACCTTCGGGCACGGCGTGGCGGATGTGGAAGACCGGTTCAGTAATCTTGTGCGGGAAGAGCTGGCCGAGAAGCAGCCTGATCAATGGATTGTTTCCAACCTGGCGGATGCCGGCAAAGACCTGCAGTGGAATGAAGCTTTGCTGGAGCGACTGTTTGCGGAGTCGTCGGGCGAGAACCTGTACCGTATCGATACGGCAGTTTATGTACTGTGCCTGAATGATATCGAATGGTTTAACCCCGATCGTCGGGGATTTTATGAAAACCTGAGCCAGGCCGAGCCGCAGTTCTTCCTGTTCCGGAGGACGTTTGTCTTTAATTTTCTGTACTTCCGGGCGAGGCAGTTTACGCTGCCGGCCGTGCGGGATTATTTCGGCTCGGTACGGCAGGATTATGATGGCGCGCCGTGGGAAGCGATGAAGCAGAAACTGCTGTCCGTTAACCGGATGTGCCGGGAGCAGGGCACGAAGTTCCGGCTGGTGATCTTTCCGTTCCTGCACAATGCGGGACCGGACTACCGGTTCCGTCCGGTGCACGAGCAGATCGTGGCATTCTGCCGCGAGGCGGAAATTCCGGTGCTGGATCTCGATCCCGTGCTCACCCCGCATGCCGACGAAGGTCTGACGGTTAATCCGTTTGATGCCCACCCCAATGAGCTGGCTCATCGTCTGGCGGCCGAGGCGATTTATGAGTGGCTTCCCGCCGCCGCTGAGCGATTGCCGGTGGAAGAATAACCGACGGCACCGGTTCCTCGCCGGAACGGTGGATTGCGGGTATCCTGCCGTGGCTCTGCTGCAGCGGCAGAGTACACGCCGGCCGTCGGAGGCCGATTATTCGAAATCATGCCCGACCGGGCATTTCTCTGAACTGGAAACGGATCTGCCGTGCGGACTGCATACCTCGACTGTTCCATGGGCATCAGTGGCGACATGACACTGGGAGCCCTGATTGACCTGGGAATTGATGCCGATGCGATTCGGGCGGGGATTGAATCGCTCGGTCTGCCTGGTGTCGAACTGGTGACAGAAACCGTGATTCGCGGCGGGTTCCGCTCGACGAAAATTCATGTGAAGCATCCGGAGCAGCATGCGCACCGGCATCTGAGCGATATCACCAGGCTGATTGAGGAAGCCGGGGCGCTGTCGCAGTCGCAGAAGGACCTGGCCCTGCGGATTTTTGCCGCGGTGGCTTCGGCGGAGGCCCGCGTGCATGGCATGACGATCGACAGCGTGCATTTCCATGAAGTGGGAGCCATCGATTCGATTGTGGATATCGTGGGAGCAGCGATTGCGTTTGACCTGCTGGATGCCGATCAGATTCTGTGCAGCCCGGTGCCCACGGGACGGGGGCAGGTGCGGATTGACCATGGAGTGTGCACCGTGCCGACTCCCGGAACCGCGGAACTGCTCCGGGGGATGCCACTGGCTGATGTGCCCGTGG
The DNA here is from genome assembly GCA_020426545.1 of Planctomycetaceae bacterium. Lineage (GTDB taxonomy): Bacteria > Planctomycetota > Planctomycetia > Planctomycetales > Planctomycetaceae > JAGQPV01. Next base: position 9,599 of record JAGQPV010000033.1, on the reverse strand, counting down.
AAGCCGAGCTGACGACTCCCACCGGTGCGGCGATTCTGTCGGTCATGGTGGACCGTTTCGCGCCGCTGCCCGCGATGACGATTGAGTCCATCGGCTACGGTGCCGGCACGAAGCAGTTTCCCGCCCGGGCCAACCTGCTGCGGGTGTTTGTCGGCCAGGCGGCCCGCACACCCGAAACCGACCAGGTGTGCCTGCTGGAAACCAATCTCGACGATGTGAACCCGGAGATTGTGGGCTATGCCCGGGAACTGCTGACCGCGGCCGGCGCGCTGGAAGTGTACTCGGTCCCGCTGCAGATGAAGAAGGAACGGCCGGGCGTGATGCTGTGCGTGCTGTGCCGGCCGGCCGATGCAGACGAACTGGAGAGTATTCTGTTTGATGAAACGGGAACCTTTGGCGTTCGCCGGTCGCTGATTGAACGGTCGCTCCGCGTTCGCGAGCCGTTCCATGTGGATACGCTGTGGGGCCCGATCGCCGGCAAGCTGGGCTGGGCCCCCAGCGGCAATACCATCTTCACTCCCGAGTTTGAAGACTGTGCCCGCGTGGCCCGGGCCAGCCGTGTTCCCCTGCGGGAAGTGTACCGGGCGGCGGAAGCCAGCTTCCTGAATGTGCTGGACACGATGGAGGAAGACGAAGACGGCGAGGGGCACGATCATGACCATGGTCACAGCCATGACCACGATCACGGACACAGTCATGACGACCACAGCCACGATCACGATCACGGACACAGTCATGACCACAGCCACAGTCATGACCATGATCATCACAGCCATGATCACGACCACGGGCACAGCCATGATCACGATCATGGAGCTGCGGAGGGGGAGCAGACGAAGGAACGACCGGAGGGTGATGGATCGCACCGGCACGACGGCTGACAGGACGTTGCCTGGTCTGAGCGCAGACGGCCGATGGCCGGTCCAGACGCCCCTGCGAAGAGAAGACCACGCCCTTCCTGCGTCAGGGCGTGCCACCCGCCGGGATCCTGTTTCGGAAAGACGTCAGGCAATAGCCTGATCTGCAAGACTGCAACACTGATTCAGATCGTAGATAATCTCTGGTGCCATCGGAAAGACGTCAGGCAATAGCCTGACCTGCCAGGAGAAGATCATGCCATTGAGACGGACGGGTCCTTAGTTCTCGTCGTCGGGCGGCGGGGCGAAACCACGACGGAGCGTGTTTTCGGTCACGGTGACGGGAATCAGGAACTGCTGCAGGTAATTGGGGCCGCCGGCTTTGGAACCGATACCGGACATCTTGAAGCCGCCGAACGGCTGCCGCTGTACCAGTGCCCCGGTGATTCCCCGGTTGAGGTAGATGTTACCGGCCAGCAGTTCGGCCCGGCATTTCGCCAGGTGGGCCGGGCTGCGGCTGAAGATTCCGGCGGTGAGGGCGTAATCGGTCCCGTTGGCCAGTTCGATGGCGTGGTCGATATCGCGGGCCCGCATCACGGCCAGCACCGGCCCGAAGACCTCTTCCTGAGCCAGCTTCGCATCGGGGTCGACATCGCCAAAGATGTACGGCCCGATAAACCAGCCTTTACCCTTCAGCTCTTTCACCGGGGATTCCAGCAACACAGTGTGTTCATAACTGGCTGCTTCGATGACTTCGCGAATCCGCTGGAAGGCCTCTTCATCGATCACCGGCCCCATGAAGCTGGCGGGATCTTCGGCCGGCCCCACCTGTACGCTGGCAGCGGCAGAGGTCAGCCGTTCCACGAACTGATCGTAGACGGCATCGAGCACAATGGCCCGGGAACAGGCGGAGCATTTCTGGCCGGCGTAATCGAAGGCACTGTGCAGCACACCCAGCACGGCTTCATCGAGATCGGCATCGTCGTCGATGATGATGGCGTTCTTGCCGCCCATCTCGGCAATCACCCGCTTGACGGAAGTCTGCTCGTCGCTGGTGTCGCCCGCGGTACGAACGATATCCAGCCCCACCGAGCGGGAACCGGTAAAGGCAATCACATCGACATCGGGGCTGCCGGTCAGCACCGGGCCAATTTCCTCACCCACGCCCGGCAGGTAATTTACCACGCCATCGGGAATGGCCACGTCGCGGAAGATGTCCATCAGTTTGGCGGCGATGACCGGTGACTGTTCGGCCGGTTTCATCACCACGGTATTCCCGGTGACCAGGGCAGCAGCAGTCATGCCCGTCAGAATGGCCAGAGGGAAGTTCCACGGAGCAATCACCACGGCCACACCCCGCGGCCGCCAGGTGGTGGAGTTCTCTTCACCCGGCACATCGCACTGGAACGGCTCCGACATGTTCCGCATCTGCAGGGCGTAGTACATGCAGAAGTCGATGGCTTCGGCCACGTCGGCATCGGCCTCGGCCCAGGTCTTCCCGCATTCGAAGACTTCCCAGGCGGCCAGCTCGAACCGGCGATTGCGGATTTCCGCCGCGGCCAGTTCGAGGTATTCGGAGCGGTAGCGGGGCTCGACCTTCGACCAGTGACGGTAGGCCCGCCGTGCGGCTTCCAGAGCTTCCACCGCCTGATCGGCCGAAGCCGAGCCCGCCTGGCCGACGATCAGGTCGGCCCGGGACGGACTGCGGGAAACCAGCTGTTCGCGGGTTTCCACCGAGTGCCCGTTGATGACCGGCGGATAATCGCGGCCCAGCTGCGATTCGACATCGTCGATCGCCTGCTGCATGGCCTCCCGAACGGCGTCCTGGCTGAAGTCGCTGAGCGGCTCGTTGAGAAACTCGGGCTGCGGCTGTTCCGCGGGCGGAGGGGTCCTGCGTCCGGTTTCGACAGGATTCATGAACAGTTCCTCTGTGGAAATCTCTTCGGCCAGGCTGTGCCGCAGGAAGGAATCGTTGGATGTGTTCTCCAGCAGACGGCGAACCAGGTACGCCATGCCGGGAATCAGTTCGCCAAAGGGAGTGTAAATCCGCACGCGGTGTCCCTGCTCGACGAAGAGCCGGGCGTGCTCGGCCCCCATGCCGTACAGCATCTGCACTTCCCAGGCGGAAAGCGGTACGTCCATCAGCTTTGCACAGGCGACGGCGTGGGACAGGCTGCGGAGATTGTGGCTGGCGATCTGCGGACGCAGCCACTGGTAGTTCTGCATCAGGAACCGGGTGTGCCGCTCGAAGCTGGCGTCGGATTCCCATTTCTGCAGATAGACGGGAACCGGCCAGTTCCGCATGGCGGCGACGACGGTTTCGTAATCCCAGTAGGCCCCTTTGACGAGGCGAACCCAGATACCGGTGCCCCGTTTCTTCGCCCAGGCCAGCAGCTCTTCCAGGTCTTTTCCCGCATCGGGCAGATAGGCCTGGATCACCACGCCGATATCGGGGAAATCGCGGAACTCGTCCTCCATCAGCACTTCGCGGAAAATCCGCAGGGTGAGGTCTTTGGACGAATACTGCTCCATATCGACATGGACGCAGGCATCCATTTTGCGAGCCCGCCGCAGCAGCGGCCGCAGCCGGTGTTTGACGGCCTCCGCCGTGCCCACGGGGTCGACCGGACGGAATCGGCTGGTCAGAGCCGAGAGTTTGATCGAGACGTTGACCCGCGGCATGGGGCCGAACTGGTCGCAGTCGATCTGCGGGTTTTCACTCCATGTGCTGGTGGCGGGGGAAAGTCCTTCGATCAGATCGAGATACCGCTGCTGGTAGTTTTCGGCCTCGGGCTCGCTGATGACCGCTTCGCCCAGCAGGTCGAGGGTGAACGCCATGCCATCCTGCCGCAGCCGATTCACCGAACGCAGCACTTCTTCGACCGAGGTGCCCGCGATAAACCGTTCGGCCATGCGGCGGGCATTGGTACGGGCGTTGTAGGCCAGGGCCCGGCCCAGCACGGAATCCGGCTGAGAGACATCCAGCCCGAGGCGGGCTGCCCAGGGCAGGTGTTCGCGGACGGCTTCGAAGTATTCCTGCAGGTGCCGCGTGACCGCTGCACTGCCCCGCAGCATGGGGAGCACATCGACGAAACGGAACATCTGCACTTTGACCGATTCATCGGCCATGGCCCAGGAGAGAATCCGATCGTCCCACCAGCGACGATCAAAAATCGATGGCTGGCGGTGCTGCAGGCGAGACCACAGCCTGTGGCCCGTTTTCTGCGTTTCCGCCTCGATCTGATCGCCGAGTTGTGCCTCGCTGACAGTCGCCACCAGTGCGTTTCCTCCATCCATGAGCAGCCACGGGCGTACCGGGACACATTTCAGCCGGCGTCGAACCCGTTCCGACCCGGGCCGGCCGCCATTCCATGCCACCGGCTGCTGTCCAGCTCCCACGCGGGAATCAGCCGGCCTGGCGTCTCTGTCTCTGGTCTGGCTACGGTTGCCGGGTCCGTCCTGATGGCCGGGCTGGCCAACCGCCGAAACCACTCGAAACCTGGCGGAATCTTCACGACCAGCCGGACTATGGCCCGCGTGCCGCCCGGTGGTCACCGATCCTGAGACAGAGCCACTCAGCGTACCCGCTGACAGATGGGTTTGTCACCAGAGCCAGCATCGGGGCAGACAGCCGGGACCAAACAGACCTGCGCAACAACTGCCGGCCAGACCGTGGAATCCGGCAGAAGCTTCAGCTGCCAGCCAGCACGCGTCAGACCGCGCAGTATGTCACCGGACAGCGAAGATTACCGCGACCGGGAGAGGATGACCACAGATCCGGGACTGATTCCTCAGAACAGTTCGCGAATCGGTTCGCCCTCTTCCTGAACATAGCGGGGACGCCCGGAATGGTCGTTCAGTGTCTGCGACAGACTGATGCCCATGACCCGGTACAGTGTGGCCAGCACATCGGCCGGCTTGAAGGGATGACCGATGGATTTTTCACCCAGGCGGTCGGTCGCACCGACAATCTGCCCGGTGTTCATTCCGCCACCTGCCAGCAGCGCAAAACCAGCGGACGGCCAGTGCCCGCGCCCATCGGGTGTGACATTACCGACTTTGGGCTGGCGGCCGAATTCGCCCCACACCACGACAGCCGTTTCCTCGAGCAGGCCCCGCTGGCTGAGGTCGTTGATCAGGGCGGCCACCGCGTGATCATACCGGGGCAGTTTCTCGCGAAGCAGCTTGAAATTCCAGGCGTGCGTATCCCAGCCGCCGGGATCGTTCGCCCCGTCCACTTTGACGGGGAAGCGGGCAGGCAGGGTGACCACGGGCACGCCGGCCTCCACCAGTCGCCGGGCCAGCAGGAAATCATCGTAGCCGCCGTAGGCCTGGCGGATGGCTTCCGGTTCCTGGCTGATGTCAAAGGCATCGCGGGTGCGGGTCGATGTCAGAATCTCCAGGGCCTGGGCTCTGAAATGATCGACAGCGGCCACGGATTCAAGAGCCGCATCCACCCCGCGACGGGCAAGGTCGAGGTCGCGGAGCATGGTCCGGCGGTCCTGCAGCCGCTCCGGAGTGATTCCGTTCAGGGTGAGGTTTTCTTTCCCCGGGCCATCGATGCGGAACGGCGCACAGGAACTGCCCAGATAGGCGGGCGTTTCCACTTCGTCGTAACCATTGAGCAGCCGCAGATCGCCGAGACTGGCATAGGGAGGAATCGACCGCACCTGCTCGCCCACCAGGCGGCTGATGACCGAGCCGAAAGCTGGCCGCGGGGTGGAACCGACCTTGCCGGTGACCACGGGACGTTCCCGATAACCCGAAACCAGTTCGTACACATCGTGGGCACCGCAGAACCGGATGCCCCGCACAATGGCCAGTTTGTCGGCGATTTCTGCCTGCTGCGGCATCAGCTCGCACAGTTCCATCCCGCTCACATTCGTGCGGGTCGGCAGGAATTCGCCCCGGTACTCCGCGGGGGACTCGGGCTTCATATCGTACATGTCGATATGGCTGGGCCCGCCGAGCAGATGAATCATGATCACCGACTTCTGCCGGCGGCCAGCCGGCGAGGGAGCGGCCAGAGCCTGCATCCGCAGGACACTGGCGAGGCCGGCACTGCCGGCTGCCAGTGAGAATGTCTGCAGCAGGCTGCGACGCGAAACAGGAGAGCCGGTCGGGAGATTCATGCAGAGACCTCAGGCGTACAATGGAGTGTTTCTGAGCTGCCGTTCCATCTGTCTGCAGAGTATTCGAACGCCCCGGGCCACAGCCGGCGGGAGCGAAGCATGTCGGGTCGTATTCCGGAGGGCGAAATTCTGACTGGCAGGTCGCTAATACTGATGAGGTCCTGCCGGCTCGAAGGCATTGCGGTAGTGTGTCAGTTCGGGCTGGCGGGACTGTTCCGGCCAGTAGACGGCGATGACGTCGAACCGGGAAGACAGTTCGAGCAACCCCCGCTGCTTCAGCCAGACCAGGGCCGTTCGCGTGAGCCGTTCCTGTTTTGTGCGGGTGACTGCGTCCTCCGGCTGGCCGCCACGCAGTGAGGACCTCGTTTTTACCTCGACAAAGACAATCGTTTCGCCATCTCTGGCCACCAGGTCGATTTCACCGAAACGGGAAGACTGCTGCCGGGCGAGGATTTTCATCCCCTCGTGCCGCAGAAAACGGGCAGCCGCCCGTTCTCCCCGATTCCCGATCAGCCTGGTCAGCCAGTTGCCCATGCAGGAAACTCCCGTGGGTGTGCCATCCATTCCACAGCTGTACCACGAACCATCGGACTGAGCACTTTTCCGGGCAGCCCGCGGCAGAGCTGCAATTTCCAGCACCTGCAGCCGTCCTGATTCCCGTCGTCCGGCAGAACGAAGGGGGGATGAGAACTTTTCGGTCAGTAGCTCAGTGAAGAACAGTTCTGTTCAGGCATATCTTAACCACCCGCAGGATGGGTCGCTACTGCCAGCTGCAGATCCATCGCCCGATACAACAGAAGCACGAACCCCGGTGGGGCCCGTGCTGAACTGCTGCATCGGAAATCAGCGAATGGTTAACGCGGAAGAGTGCGTTTACTTCTTCGCGGCCGGCTTCGGAGTGGTCCGCCGTTCCCGCAGGCGGGTGGCCTTGCCGACCCGATCGCGAAGATAGAACAGCTTGGCCCGGCGAACCCGGCCACTCCGCTTGACTTCGACTTCGGCGACTTTGGGCGAATGGACGGGGAAGGTCCGCTCGACGCCTTCACTGGCCACAATGCGGCGGACAGTGAACATCTCGCGGGTTCCGCTTCCGCGGCGGGCAATGACCACGCCACTGAAGATCTGGATTCGCTCTTTGTTGCCTTCCAGAATCCGCGTGTGAACATCGACGGTATCGCCGATTTCAAAGTGGAGCGGGTTTTCTCTCAGGCTGGATTTTTCAGCCAGTTCGACCAGTCTGTGCATGACTTATGTTCCTGAAACTGACACCAGAGGCAGTCGATTGCTTCCGGATGTGAACTGCGATTTCCCGAGGAGAGGCGGTTTCAACGCTCGAACCCGGCACATTACCGGCCAGACGGAAACCGTCAACTACAATATCTGTCTGTCTCTGTCTGCCTGACTGTCGTCGACAGTGAGTTTATTTCTGCAGCCGATTCGAAGTACAGTCTGAAACTGTACAGGAAGGCCGGGAAGTTATTCAGTGAGTCTCTTCTGCTGACCGCTCAGACTGTTCCGGAACGGGTGTCTTCCGCTGTTCGTCCCGCTGCCGTTGCCCAGTCCGCAGACGGCTCTGCTCCTTTTGCCATTCGCTGACGCGGGCATGATCTCCGCTGAGCAACACCTCCGGCACCTGCATGCCGCGGAATTCGCGGGGACGGGTGTACTGCGGGTGTTCAATTTCTCCTGATCTGGCGAACGATTCGTACTTTGCGCTGGTGGCATCTCCCAGCACGCCGGGAACCAGCCTGATGACGGTATCGATCAGCAGCATCGCCGGGACTTCACCTCCGTTGGCGATAAAGTCCCCGACCGAAATCTCCATTGGTCGCAGACCGTCGGAAATCCGCTGGTCAAATCCTTCATAACGGCCGCACATCAGCACCAGCCGCTGATGCTCCGCCAGTTCCTCCACCAGTCGCTGGTCGAGCTTTCGCCCCTGCGGGGTGAGCATCACCAGCGTTCCCGGTCCGTCCCCCTGCTGCTGCACATGTTCGACGCAGTCGAAGACCGGCGGACACATCAGCAGCATTCCCGGACCACCACCGTAAGGGCGGTCGTCCACCGAATGATGGCGATCAGTCGCCCAGTCTCTGAAATTCCAGAGATGAATTTCGACCAGCTGCTTCACCAGAGCTTTGTTCAGCAGACTCTGACTCAGATAACTGGTGAACAGCTCCGGAAAGATCGTGAGAACATCGAATCGCATGATCGCCGAGCCGCCCTGTTCTGCCGCCGCCAGTGCGTCCTCAAACGGAAAACACCGGCCGACAGAAACACCGGGCAATATGGAACAGGCAATCCGGAAGTCCGCTGCTCAGCCCGCAGGTGGAACAGCGGCCTGAGACGCCGGCATTCCACTTCCCGGCAGGACAGCACCGGATGCCGGGAGATTCAGCCTTCGGTCGACTCCGTGGTTTCCGCGGCCGCTTCTTCGCCCGTGGACTCTTCCGCTGAGGCTTCTGGAGCCTCCGGTTCAGGTGCCGGCGGCTCTTTGGGAGCGGTGAGTGGCGGGGGAGCGGCGGCGGTACCGAACTTGTTCATTTTCACTTTGCGGATGAGGGCAGCCACCTTTTCGGAGGGCTGGGCACCGACCGAGACCCAGTGCTCGATCCGCTCCATGTTCAGTTTGACCCGGGCCGCCTTGTCGCGAACCATCGGATCGTAGGAACCGACTTCCTCAATCGCGCGTCCATCCCGAGGGGAACGGGCATCCATGATGCAGATACGATAATAGGGCCGATGCCGCCGGCCGAGTCGCTTCATCCGAATTCTGACAGACACTGCGCCGTTCTCCTCGAAACTGTTCTTCAGCAACCCCGCCGGTATCTGTTCCTGCCCTGGTGATGCCCGCGGACACCCGGAAGAGGAAACGGACTGCCCGCCTCTGTGTCATCGTTCCTGACATAAGCAGGAGCGAGACCGGTATCCTGAGCTTCACTGGGGGCCGATACGGAGATTCCGGCTGTCAGCCATGGGCTGCAGCTGTCGCCGGGGGGACAAACACCACTGCTGAGACATTCAGAGTGGCAGCCCCACACGACGGAAGCACTGCTGTGCTGCCATCGGGCGGCCAACACCGGCTGGCGGATCGCGCACGAAAAAGGGCAACACCCGGTGCGCAAACGCCTCGACCAAGGCGGCATTTTCGTCTGCAGGGGCTGCAAGTTCAAGCCAGCGGCAGGCTTATTTTCGTTTCCGGTTCTTTTTGCGGGCCTGTTTTGCGGCATCCCGCTTCTTCTTCCGCTGTTCGCGGAGGGCATCCATATCCTGCGGGCCCCGTTTGCTCCGCTGTTTTTCCTTCCGCATCTGGCCGGAAGGGTCCATCATGCCGCCGTCGGCCAGCTCCTTCACGGCCTTCATTCGTTCCCGAACACCTTTACCTGCCATGGATTTCATCATTCCTGACATGGAGTCGAACTGTTTGAGCAGGCTGCCCACTTCGGCAGGTTCCACGCCGCTGCCCCGGGCAATCCGGTTGCGGCGGCTGCGGTCGATACGATCGGGATTGAGTTTTTCGGCGGGCGTCATGGAATTGATGATTCCATCGATCCGCTGCATGTCGGCTTCGCCGTCGATGTCGGGATTCTGATCCATCAGGCCGCCCAGC
>JAGQPV010000338.1 GCA_020426545.1 Planctomycetaceae bacterium | reverse complement strand
CGACTGAGCACCCGGCGGCCGGCCAGGTTCTCCAGATGCCGTCGCAGCTGGCGTACCTGGTCATTCAGTGCGGAGCCCATCCGGTTTTTGATCTGTTCGAGCGAATTCCGGACAGCCTGCTGGTCGGGCACGATGATCTCAGCCGCTTCGCTGGGAGTCAGGGCCCGGCGATCGGCCACAAGATCGGCAATTGACACATCGATCTCATGCCCCACGGCGCACACCACCGGCACCGGGCAGGCGGCGATGGCCCGGGCGACTGGTTCCTCGTTGAAGGCCCACAGGTCCTCCAGGCTGCCTCCCCCCCGGCCCGTCAAAACCAGATCGATGTAGCCCAGCCGGGGAATCTCGGCAAAGGCGGCGGCAATCTGACTGGCGGCGGTCGCTCCCTGCACCGCCACCGGCAGCAGCACGATTTCCAGCGAGGGCCAGCGGCGGGACAGCACCTGCAGCATGTCCCGCACGGCGGCTCCGGTGGGGCTGGTAATCATGGCGATTCGCCGGGGAAGCAGCGGCAGGGGCCGTTTGCGCTCGGGATCGAACAGACCTTCGGCGGACAGCTTTTCCTGCAGCTGGCGAAAGGCCAGTTCCAGCGCTCCGATGCCCAGGGGCTGCATCGATTTCACAATCAGCTGCAGGGTGCCGCGCGGCTGGTACAGTTCCACCCCGCCCGTGGCCACCACTTCCAGCCCGTCGTGCGGGTCGAACCGCAGGCGGCCTGCCCCGCTGCGCCACATCACCGCCCGCATCTGGGCGTTGTCATCCTTGAGGGTGAAATACAGGTGGCCCGAACCAGCCCGCGTCAGACCGGAGATTTCTCCCACCACCTGCACCTGCGGAAAGCCGGTTTCCACGGCGTCTTTCACCTGGCGTGTCAGTTCCGTGACACTCAGCGGCTTGCCCGCCATGACGGATGTCTTTCTGTGAGGGGGGCCCTGCTTCGATCGCGAGGGCTGGCAGTCGCATCAGCGGATTCTGATCAAACCGCTTGAGTACGATTCACCACAAAGGTACAAACATGACGTGCACAGAGTAATCGGCCCGGCAGGCAGCGACACGCTGTTGCACGGGAGACGATCTCCGCAGACCGCGATTTTGCCAGGTTCTGGAAGGAATCGCCATGCTTGAGTTCTCGAGCCGCACCAGCCAGCACTGCAACGGGGTCTCCCGCAGAGACATTCTGCGGCTGGGGGCAGCGGGAGGCAGCCTGCTGACGCTGCCGAATCTGCTGCGGGCGCGGGAGCATACAGGCCGGAGCGGGAAATCGGTCATTCTGATTCACATGGCGGGCGGGCCGAGCCAGCTGGATTCCTATGATCTGAAGCCGGATGCTCCGGTGGAATACCGCAGCACGTTTCGGCCGATTGCCACCAGCGTGCCGGGAGTGGAAATCAGCGAGCTGCTGCCACGGCAGGCACAGATGATGGATCAGCTGGCCATCATCCGGGATTTGCAGTTTCATAATGAGCTGCCGTTTGACCACGATCCGCACGAAGTATTTTCGGGCTATCCCCCGAAGTACCGGCGGCCACCGCTGGGAGCAATTGTCAGCCGGGTTCAACCACCGGTGGCCCGGGCACTGCCGCCGTATGTCAGCCTGTGCCAGCACCGGGCGTCGATTACCGAGCGGCTGCATCCGGAAGACCCGCTGTACGCCGGCACGGGACACCGGCCATTCGCCCCGATCTCGCGGGATCTGGAGAATCTGCAGGTGGAACTGCCCGCGAAACGGCTCGCCGACCGGGCGGAACTCCTCCGTCGGCTGGATGGAATTCGCCGCGAAATCGACCAGCGGGGCGATATGCGGGCAATGGATGAATTCACCAGCCGCGCGCTGGCCATGGTCACTTCGCCCGAGGTGCTTTCCGCACTGGATATTACCCGCGAACCGGCCGAGGTACTGGCCCGCTACGGACCGGATCGCGAATACTATCCATTGTCGTTCCCCGGGCGAAAGCCGGACATGTGGCTGACGACGAAGTTTCTCGTCGCCCGGCGACTGGTGGAGGCAGGCGTTCCCGTGGTCACCATGAATATTGGTTCCTGGGATCACCACGGCGTCCTGTCGAACGGCCCGCAGTCGGGAATCTTTCCGCGAATCCAGCAGGAACTGCCATGGTTCGATCAGGCCTTTGCCGCACTGGTGACCGATCTGAAAGAACGGGGCCTGCTGAACGATGTGCTGGTGGTGGCCTGGGGCGAGATGGGACGCACCCCGAAAATCAACCGTCAGGCCGGCCGCGATCACTGGCAGAATTCGGGCTTTGCCCTGCTGGCCGGCGGCGGGCTGAAGACCGGACAGGCGATTGGTGCGACGGATCGCCTGGCGGCGCATCCGCTGGGCAACCCCCACACGCCGGAGCACGTATTTGCCACGATTTACCGGCACCTGGGAATTAACCCCTCGCAGGCCATTCCCGATTTCACTGGCCGGCCCCGCCACCTGCTGGACGACACAGAGCCGATTCGCGAACTGCTATAGCAGCCTCAGCTCGGCCGCTGGTCGGCGATGCTGGTGGCGAACCCGTCGATGGAATTGCCATCCAGTTCGACCTTGCCGGCTGTTTCGGCAATGCGGATGCCCACCCGCTGCATCGGCATGCGGGTTTCCCGCAGGTCGTTGCCGATCAGCCGGATATCGCGGGTTCGGCCCTGCACATCAATCGCCACGCCGTCCGCGCCGCCACTGTTGTGGATGCGGTTGTTCTCCAGCAGGTTGCGGTTGGCCCAGAAGTCCTTCCCGCGGGCATCATCGCGAAACAGCACGCCGACTTTGCCGCTGTCGGCGACGTCGTTGTTCCGCATGATGTTGTCGGTATCGTTATGGCCGATGGAGATACCGTAGTTCCGGTTGCCGGTGATCCGGTTGCCTTCCGCCAGGCCGAACTTCACTCCCCAGCACCAGAAAATGCCGATGGTGTTGCGTTCCAGCCGGTTGTTCAGGAGCCGCGGCCGCTGCGAGCCCGAACCGGGGTGCACGCCCAGATCCGCGTTGTCGTGACTGTGACAGTTCTCGACCACGACATCGTGGCAGATCTGAAAACTGATGCCGTCACCGTTGTAGTTACGGGCCTCCACACCGCGGATGGTGTAGCGGTTGCAGTCCTCCAGGAAGATGGCTCCACCATAGTTCCCGTTGAGGTTGGCGGTGCCTTCCCGGTTGCCATCCAGCACCAGATTCTCCAGCACCACATCGGCGGTCCGGTGGCTCGTCAGCAGCGGGAACAGCGACGAACAGGTGGAACTGGCGGACAGCCACAGGTTCTTCCGAATGCCGTCGTTGAGTTTGAACCGGTTGCCGGAGCGGGCCACCAGCGTGCGTTTAATGACTTCGACACTGCCGGTGGAGGGGTTTGTCGCCTGCAGCACGATGCCATCCCCCACGCGGAACTGGCCGGGCTGTTTCAGCGTGATTTCCTGGTCGTACCAGTCAGAGTCTTCCGCCAGAGGAATGGTTTCGGAATCGTGCCGGGTCAGAATGGTTTCCGGCCCGCTGCCCAGCAGCCGCACTTTCGAAGCCAGGTGAACGGCGTTCCGCAGGGTGAATGTTCCCGGCGAAATCTGCACCGTTCCGCCGCCCAGGCGGGCCACATAATCCACTGCCGCCTGCAGCACGCGGTCATCCTCGCCGGTCAGGTCGGCTTTTCCGCTGCCGCTTTTCCCCGTGCCCACAGTGAGTGTCAGTCGTTCGTCCCAGGCGGGTTCGTGACGGTCGTCGCCGTCGGTCGCCCGCGGATTGACTACCGGGGGGCGTTCTCCGGCACGGGTGCGATTCAGCAACCCGCTGGCCAGCAGGCCGGCACCAGCGGCGAGAAATCCACGACGGGTGGAAGCGGGAACGGGCATGGGATGTCTCCGTGCAGCGGCTCGGCGGGATAATTCTGTACAGAAGCCGGCGGATTCAGTCGGCAGAGTATGAAGGCTGAAAATTCAACTGAGCGGGCAACGTCCGAGTTCACTCTGGCGGGCAGTCACGTGGCCTGCTGAGCAGCTGCGCCCACCAGTTCGCGAACTGGTTCGCCATTTTCGACCAGATACAGTGGCCTGCCGGCCCGGTCGGGGAAACTGACCTGGCGGGAATCGATGCCGAGGTGATGGTACACCGTGGCCGCCACGTCCTGCGGGCTTAAGGGGCGTTCCGCCACATGGGCGCCGTGAGCATCCGAGGCACCAATCGTCTGCCCCATGGCATAACTGCCGCCGGCCATCAGCACGCTGAAGGCGTGCCCCCAGTGATCGCGGCCCGCCGCGGAGTTCATCTTCGGGGTGCGGCCAAACTCGCCCATCGCCACCACCAGCGTCTTCTCATACAGTCCGCGGTCGATCAGATCGCGAATCAGGGCGGCAATCGCCCGGTCGGTCGGCGGAATCAGCAGTTTCGCGCCTTTTTCGGTGGGAAGACGATTCGAAGTTCCGTGGTGATCCCATGGCTGGGTATTGACCGTCACGAAGGTCACCCCCCGTTCGACCAGTCGCCGGGCCAGCAGCGCACTCTGGCCGAATTCATGCCGACCGTAGGAATCCCGCAGGGGTTCGGGTTCCGCCGAGATATCAAACGCCTCGCGAACGGACGAACTGGTCAGCAGCTGGAACGCGGACCGCTGGTGCTCGCTCATATCGGACATGCCGCCATCGATCCGGCGGCGGTCGCGGTCGAGAATCTGCAGCAGGTCACGGCGGCTGGAGAGGCGGTCGAAGGTCACTCCGCTGGCCAGGGACAGATCCCGCACCTGAAAATCGGCCGAGTTCGGGTCGGAATTGGTGATGAACGGATTGTGGCCACCGCCCAGATAGGTGGCGTAATGGAAGATGTTGTCTGTCCCGCCGCGGAGGTGGGGAGCAGCCGCATAGGCCGGCATGCCGCTCCGCCGGGGACCGACCACCGCCGAGACTGCCGAACCCAGTGAAGGCCGCCGCTGGATTTTGTTATCCGGCTTGTTGAAATCCGGCCCTTCGAAGCCGGTCAGCATGTAGTGATTGCCCTTGGTGTGGTCGCCCGTGCCGTGCCGCACGCCCCGCAGAATGGAAATGCGGTCGGCCAGTTTCGCCTGCTCCGTCAGCAGCTCGCTGAACTGAATGCCTGGCACATTGGTGGAAATCGCTCCCAGCGGTCCCCGGTACTGGCTGACAGCTTCCGGTTTGGGATCCCAGGTTTCATGGTGCCCGGGGCCACCGCTCATCCAGATCAGAATCACGCTGGTATCGGCCCCTGCCTGAACCAGCGGGCTGCCGCTTCCTGCTGTGGCAGCCGCCTCTGACTTCAGCCGGAGAAAATCAGACAGGCACAGCCCGCCCAGCCCCAGCACGCCCGCTTCCACGAAACTCCGCCGGGGAAGACCTTCACAGTCGATCGATGCGTTTCCCGTGACACGTAACATCTGGCATACTCCGAAAGGCATCGAGTCGGCAGGGTTCGGGCGGGACAAACCAGACGGGATGCAATTTCCCACCCAGCCTGCGGCAGGTACTGTGTATGTTGAACGCCTGCAGCAGTGTAACCTGGCTCACCCCGGAATGGGCAGGCTGACCGCCCCGGCCTGACCAGAATTCGCCAGCCCCACGCAACGGCTGGACTCCGTAAGTCATTCGCCGCCGTGATGATGGACGACATAGATGAACGACGCAACCGAAACCGGTCCGGCGAGCCGCCGGGACACATCTGCACCGGTTTCCACGGATTCCGCCCGGCAACTGCGGCTGGCCTGCTATGCGGTGCTGCTGGCCCTGAGTGCGGGCTGGCAGATCGCTGCCCTGTGCCATACCGAACCGCTGCAGAGTGCCAACGACCGTTCCCGCTGGGCGACGGTCTGGTCTCTGGTGGAACGCGGTACGTGGACGATTGACGAGATTCAGCAGCGGCCCGACTGGCGAACGATTGACCGCGTGCGGTTCGCGCCAACGATCATTGACGATGACTTTACGCAGATGAACGGCCAGCTGCCCGACCACTGGCAACCGGTGAAATCTGATGCCGGTAACGAGCAGCACTCCGCAGGCCTCAGGCTGACGCCGTCGCTTCCGCCTGGCTTCAGCATCGATGTGGAATGGCGTTCGCACGCCAGCAGTGAGGAACCAACCCGCGGGCTGGTGATCTCGCTCCCTGGTCAGTCCACACCAGATGGAGCAGCCGGCCAACCGGCGGAACCGCAGGCCTGGTCGCTGAGTCTTACCCCGGCCACACTGCAAGACTCCACAATATACGTCCTGGAGGATGTTGCTGGTCCTGGAAACCGGCCCGCGGGAAATGTGCTGCGAACGCCCCGCCGTTTGCCCATCGATGCCACCGAAGGCGTGATTCGGCTGGAGCACGACCCGGACCACAATCTGCTGTGGGTGTATTACCAGTTGGGGAAAGCCGGTGAGTTTCTGCCCCTGCCTCGCAGTCCGTTCCAGCTTCCGGGAGATGAGCTGCCGCACAACCTGGTGCTGCAGGTGACGTCAGCGGAGGATTCTGAATCAAAGGAGGTGGCCAGCGAAGCCGGCCTGCCGATCAATCGAGTGACAGTGCGTGGCGAACGTCACCTGTACTCCACCAAGCCGCCGCTGATGCCGCTGATGGTAGCGGCCAGGTACCAGGCACTTCGCAGTGCCACCGGCTGGACACTCGACAGGGAACCGGCCCTGGTGGCCCGTATTCTGCTGCTATTGTTGAATGTGCTGCCGTTTCTGATTGCCGCCGCCCTGTTCGCCAGCCTGGTGGAACGGTACGGCACGGG
>JAGQPV010000337.1 GCA_020426545.1 Planctomycetaceae bacterium | reverse complement strand
TCCATAGTAGGCCACCCGCGCCTGCTGGGCTTCATACCAGAAGGCGCCAGCGATGCCGTGCTCGGCCGGGTAATGGCCCGTGGCCAGCGACGCGGTTGCGGCAGGCGTGATAGAGGGAAACACGGACAGACATTCCGGTCGCAGCACGCCCTGGCGGGCGAGTTCCTGCATCACCGGCAGACGTCCCTCTTCCATGGCAGGCAGCACCACACGCGATGCCAGAGCGTCGATAACAACCAGAAGTACGCGTGGCATATTGCCCGTTCTGTTTCCGTTCGTGAGGGGTCTGTTCGTGGCAGGGAGTGTGCGGCGGGTGTGCGGCGGGTGTGCGGCGGGTGTGCGTGCGGGGAGTCCGGCCGACTCAGCTGGAACCGGCCGGTTTCAATGCCCCGCTGCTGGAGGCAGCCCACCAGACCCGCCAGTCCCGTTCGCTGTATCCGTGGGACTGACCGGTGATTTTCTGCAGAGCTTCCAGAGCTTCCGCGTTCTGATGATCGTACTTGATGGTGACTTTGCGCATTTTCCGTCCGGCGGGCGGGGTGACCTGATTCACAATGGCCCCGTAGGGCAGCTGCCCGCTGCGGATCATGCCATCGACTTCCGGCGGAATGACGACTTCACCAGGGTTGCCGAACCCGCTGGCATCAGCCCGGAAGCTGGTCGTGGCGGAACGGTCCGGCACGAGGATGCGGTAACGGTGCGTGGTGACCAGGGCGGAAATCAGATCGGGGACAACCCGTTCATCGCCGAACCGTCCGATCGCCGCTGCCGACCGCCGAACAATCGCATTGTCCCGGTGCCGCAGCCCATCGACATACAGCGGCAATGCCGGCTCGATCCGCTCACCGGTAATTTCATTCAGGGCAGCATAACGTACTTCGTAATCCACATCTTCCAGCGACTGCCGAACGAGCGGCCCCACCGTACCCGGGCCATCAATCTGCCCCAGCACCGTGATATACAGCCCCCGCAGCTGCGTATTTTCCTCATCGCTGAAGTTTTTCGCCAACCCCCACACCGCATCCGGATGGCGAATTTCCTTCAGTTCCTTCAGGGCCATCTGGCTGCGTTTCGGGCTGCGGCCCTTGATCCAGCTTCGCAGCCGGCGGATGGTGCGATACCACTCCTGCTCGGCTTCCCGCTGCTGTTCGGATTTGGTGATGATTTCCAGTTCCTGGGGAGTGATGTACCGCCCTTTGTACTTCACGTACCCCTGTTCCTGCATCAGTTCATCACGGTCGACCCAGTCGTCTCCGTTCCGTGTATGGCCCAGCCCGTAGTGGGCTTTCTCATGCTCGGGGTCGAGAATGACGATCTGTTCCAGCTGTTCGTTCCGCTGTTCTTCCAGCCGGTTGACACGGCACCATTCGGCCAGCTCCCAGCGGGCCTCGACCGTGTTTTCCACCAGCTTCGCTCTGGTTTCGTACTGTTCCACTTCCAGAGGCCGCTGCGTCACAAAGCGGACAGCGTCGTAATCCACCGAAATGACCGCCCCGCTGAGCGTGCGGACTTCGACGGTTTCTTCCGCGTGCTGCTCGCGAAACACCTGCCGGTTGAGCACCTCGCCCCGGATTTCGCCACCGCTGTGGAGCCGGACGACATCGGCCATGGCCGGTTGGGCTGCGGGCAATATCAGCCAGACCAGCAGGCCGCACCACAGCCCTGGCGGAAGGCTTCCCTCCCGGGAAGAGTTGCCGGAGATTTTCTGCAGCGGGGCCGCCGGGTGTGCTGTTTCCGGCGATGGCCAGGCAATCCTGTGCGGCATGCTGCGTCCTTTACTGTCGCGAAGGCTGCTGCGGGAACCACCGGGCCGGCCCGTTCGGACCGTACCATGTTCCCGCGAGGCAGCAGCTGCAGAGCATTTCGGAGGCACTGCAGTGCATTGTATCGCGAAGAAATTTTCCGCATCAACTGCTAATCAGTCCGCAGCGGCCAGGTTCTGCCTCTCGCCCCTGGCCGTTTGCGGCCTGGAGAAGCAGAACCGGCAGCCACTGACCGCAGGCTGCTGGACATGCCACGGAGTCAGACGGTGGCCGGCTCCAGAATGTCGCGGACATCGGTCACGTGACCATTGATGGCAGCGGCGGCCACCATGGCCGGGCTCATCAGCAGGGTGCGGCCCGTGGGGCTGCCCTGCCGGCCCTTGAAGTTCCGGTTACTGGAGGAGGCACACATCTCGCGTCCGGAGAGACGATCGGGATTCATGGCCAGGCACATCGAGCAGCCGGCTTCCCGCCAGTCGAAACCGGCTTCGCGGAAGATTTCATCCAGCCCCTCCGCCTGGGCCTGCTTGCGGACCAGCTGCGAACCCGGCACCACCAGGGCCCGCACATTGGGGGCCACCTTTCTGCCCCGGGCCACGGCGGCCGCTTCACGCAGATCGGAAATGCGGGAATTGGTGCAGGAACCGATAAACGCCACGTCGATCGGCACGCCCCGTACGGGCTGGCCGGCGTTCAGTTCCATGAAGGCCAGCGCCTCCTCGATGCCTTTGCGTTCGTCGGCCGGGCAGGAGTCCAGCTGCGGCAGGGATTCGGTCACACCCACCGACTGGCCGGGATTGATGCCCCAGGTGACAGTCGGTTCGATGTCTTCCCCGGCAAAGGTCACTTCGTCGTCGAATTCAGCATCGGGCCCGCTGGCCAGGCTGAGCCACCACTGCGCTGCTCGCTCAAACTCTTCGCCGGCCGGCGACAGGGGCCGCCCGCGGAGGTATTCCACGGTGGTTTCATCGGGGTTGATGTAGCCGCAGCGGGCACCGCCTTCGATGCTCATATTGCAGACGGTCATTCGCTCTTCCATGGTCATCCGGTCGAATACCGGGCCGGCGTATTCGTAGGCATAGCCCACGCCGCCCTGGACACCCAGCTTGCGAATGACATGCAGAGTGACATCCTTGGCGAACACGCCCGGGCCGAGTTCTCCGGTGACGCAGACGCGGCGGACTTTGGGCCGGTTGAGTGCCAGAGTCTGCGTGGCCAGCACATGGGCCACCTGGCTGGTCCCGATACCGAGGGAAATATTGCCGAATGCTCCGTGAGTACTGGTGTGGCTGTCTCCGCAGACCAGGGTGATGCCCGGTTGCGTCAGGCCCTGCTCCGGCCCGACCACATGCACGATGCCCTGCCGGTCGTCGTTCAGGTCGAGCAGCTGCACGCCGAATTCGCGGCAGTTCTTCTCGATGGCCGACATCATCTCCTCCGCCAGGCCATCGACGAAGGGACGGGCCTGGTTATCGGTGGGGATAATATGATCGACGGTGGCCAGGGTCCGCTCGGGGAACATGACCTTCAGCCCGCGATCGCGGAGCATCTGAAAGGCCTGGGGGCTGGTCACTTCGTGGATCAGGTGCCAGCCGATGAACAGCTGAGACTGACCGGAAGGCAGAGTGCGGACCGTATGCAGATCCCAGACGCGATTGAACAGATTCCGGCGGTCGGACATGGGTCGGGTCTTCGTTTTCGAACTGCGGCAAACTTGTGGGGAGCGTTCCTGCGGAGGGCTGAACCGGCCCTGCGGGTTTCTGGCGGGAGGCACAGCTGCCAGGCCCGCTGTTCTTACGTGGAGGGAACAGGTGGACTGGCCCGGGTGCCGGCCTGCCCGGGAGCCGGATTACTGGCGATTCGCCAGTCGGCAGGCCGCAGTGGCAGAGGGATGGGCAGGAACCCGCTTCAAACGCACGGAAATTCGTGGCGAACCACTTTCACGGCCAGCAGTTCATTCTAACAGCGGCACCCCCGACAGGGAATCGAATCGATGCCCGGTGGCGCAGAGGCAGGTGCAGCGGAAGCTGTCTGAAGTTCTCTGCCTGCCGCAGGGGCCGGTCCGGTACTGGCCGGGCGTGAACGCCCATGTCGCCGGGAGGTGCGGGGGTTCTACCTGCCCCGACACTTCCGGAAACGATCCTCACGCCATCAGCTTCAGTATCGGTGCGGGACGGCGGTTCGCTGTCCGTCTGCCGTGACAGGACAATTAAACGGCCGCAGTTAAACGGCCGATCTACTGGCCGATGGAGTACAGGAATTTTCCGGAACGCAGGAGCAGCCGGCTGCCGTCCACTGCCGGAGCCGCGTCGAACACGCTGCGGTCGTCCAGTTCGTTCATGGCCAGCTGCTCGAACTTCGGTCTGGCGGCCAGCACGAAGGTTCTGCCGCTTCTCGTCACATAATACAGGCGGTCTTCGGCCAGCAGGGGCGAGGCATAGACCTGGCCGGCCCGTTCCAGGCGTTCCTGGTACACCAGCTCTCCCGTGGCGGCGACGAGACACCAGGCGATTCCCTGGCTGTCGCTCATGCCGTACAGGTGGCCTGCATGATACAGCGGCGAAGTCACGTTGGAGCCGGTCCGGCTGGTCCATAGCCGGTGGGACGATGTGACATCGCCACTGCCCCCCGCCCGCACAGCCAGGGCGGAAATTCCCGAGCGACCGCCGAGGTAATACACGATGCCATCGGCCGCGACAGGCGAGGGAACCATATACCAGCTGATGTCGGTTTTGCAGGTCCACAATGGTGTTCCCTGTTCCGGATGGAAGGCCAGAACATCTCCCTGACGGGCCACGACCAGTTCCTTCCGTCCGGACTGGGCCGTCACCACGAGCGGGGTATTCCAGGCTTCCCGGATGCCGGACGCCCGCCAGACTTCCGCTCCGGTGCGGCGGTTGAGGGCCACGAGATCGCCGCTTTCCACGCTCGCGTTGATGATCACCAGGTCGCCGTACAGCAGGGGCGAAGCAGCTGATCCCCAGCCATGAGTTTTCGAACCGACATCGGCCTGCCACAGCTGGTTGCCGTCGTGATCGAAGGCGAACACCCCCGACTTGCCGAAGAAGGTGTAAACGGCGTCCTGGTCGGCGGCGGGTGTGCTGGCTGCAAACCCGTGGTCGCGAATGCGTTCTTCTTCCGGCAGGCGGGCGGAGACCGGCCGGTTCCAGAGGATTTTTCCCGTGGTGCGGTCCACCGCGAGCAGGTGCCGTTTCAGATCCTCCAGACTTCCCTCGTTCTCGCCGGGCACAAAGTATCCGGTGTAGCAGGTCAGATAGATCGTTTCGTTCCAGACAATCGGGCTGGAGGAACCGGAACCCGGCAACGGTGTTTTCCAGACGATATTGCTGTTGCTGCTCCATTTCAGAGGCAGCCCGCTGGCGGTGGAGACGCCCATGCCGTCCGGGCCGCGAAAGGCCGGCCAGTTGCCGCCGGCAGGTGAGGCTCCTCTGCTCGATCTGCCGCTTTCAGCCGACTGGCTGCCGGTCGGCCGGTTACTGGTCTGCGGCTTTGCGGCAGCGAGGGCATTTTCAGGAGCGGCGGAGTTCTCAGCGGAAACCGTCGAGAGGGAACCGGAGGACGGGCCTGTTCGACCGGCGGGTTCCGAATCTGATCCCGCAGCCTCCAACCGGGTCGCGGACGGAATCTCGGGTGCCTTCACTGAAACCGGCGAACTGCCAGTTCCCCCGCCGGCTGATTGCGGTGCCCCCGAATCGTCCTGTCCGGACTGGCAGGAAATCAGGCTGGCGAGCACCGCCAGGCCGATGGTCGCTGTGACTGCCCCGTGAATGCACTGCCGCATCGAGTCGCTCCCGTGCTGTCGGCATCTGCCGCCTCGAACGCCATTCCGGGGGGCCCGGACAGAAGCTGGGCGGTTCTGGTAAAAGTATCTTCCAGGATCTCGCCGTGTACAGGGTGCCAGACGGCCGGAAACCGAATTTCCCGGAGAATGGATCTGGATCTCGTGGCGAGAAGCCTGTTATGCTTCCCGGTGGCCAATCGGCAGTAGTTGCCGGTTGGACATCGGGCGACTGACACGGAAGTGTTGAGCGACGGAGGTCTGAAGCTGGCCGGCCTGTGGCCTGTGCCATGCAGCAGACTCGCTGGCGGTTCCTCCGCCGGTGCAGTCGTTGAAGCCTGTCGGGTGCGCAGCAGTAGGGGTACTGGTTGCGAACCGGACGGACGGCGAAGGCAGGAGTTCTGCTGCGGGCTGCCCAGGTGCGGCCTGGACGCCTCTCGCTGCATTTCATGGTCAGTTCTCCCCGATTGACAGGGACGATCTGTTATTCCATTGAAGGGAGGATGTGACAATGCTGGTGCTGTCACGTAAGCCGGGCGAAAGGATTCTGATCGGTGACGATGTGGTCGTCACTGTGGTACGGATCGGCCCGAACAATGTACGGGTAGGAATCGAGGCACCCCGGGAGATGAATATCGTCCGGGAAGAGCTGTGTCAGGATGTGGCCACCACGGCCCGCCGACCGGAAGATGCGAACGCCAGTCCGGGTCAGCATCTGCCGTCAGCGTCCTCTTCCTGAGCGAGCCCTGACGGTCGTTCTTTCGCGGGAAGTCCGTCGAAACTGCGCTTCGCGCCTCTTCGCCGAGTCGATGTGCATTCACTTTCTTTCCGCGCCGGCAGGCTGACCGCCCTCGCTCCCGCTTCCCGCAGAACTTTCCTCTGCTCCGTTTGTTCGGGGAGGATGTTCGCGCGGCGAGAATGAATCGGGAGCGGAGGGGGCAGAGCAGTTGCTGGACCGCGTGTGCGCCCTGCCCGACTCCCCGTGGAGCGGCTGGCCACCGCGAACGAACCTGAGCAGCTTGAACGAGAGTCTCTATACCGGATCTGCGTCGGCTGACGCAGATCCGGTTTTCTTATACGGGGAACGCACTCTGCGGGAAGTCAAGTGCCTGTCCGGAAAGCCGGTCACGCTGCAGCCCGCACGCTCAGCGCGGTTTCGGTTGCCGAAA
>JAGQPV010000336.1 GCA_020426545.1 Planctomycetaceae bacterium | reverse complement strand
TCCCTGCGTGACAGGGACGGACTGAAGGAGCCCCCGGGGCCACCCGTTGTAACCAGGGGCGTGATACCCGGCGTCTCATCAGGCCCCTCTCCTGGCCGGAGAGGGGTTGGGGTGAGGGCTCTTCTCTGCCTTCGCCAGCCAGAGACACCCGGCGGTCCTCATGATCGACCGGCCCGCGGCGGGCCGGTCGAATCTTCTCCTGCGGCAACAGCTCAGCGACCGGGCCGCCCGGCTTCCGCGGCAGCAGTCGCATTCCCCGCGGCACTGCCGGAGCGATTCATCAGCCACAGCAGCATCGGGCAGGCGACATAGATCGAGCTGTAAGTACCGACCAGCACACCCAGCACGAGGCAGAAGGCGAAACCATGAATTCCTTCGCCGCCCCACACATACAGGATGAACACCACAATAAACGTGGTCAGCGAGGTCAGAATCGTTCGCGACAACGTCTGGTTCAGGCTGCTGTTGACCATTTCCTCCGTCAGCGCGGGGTTCCGGCCACGAACTTCCCGAACCCGGTCGAACACCACGATCGTATCGTTCAGTGAGTAACCCACGATCGTCAGGAAGGCGGCGATCATCGGCAGGTTGATCCGGAAGTCCTGCAGGCCCAGGAATCCATCGGGCGTGCTGCCGGCGACGATGGAAGCCAGAGCCACCATGCCCACCACCACCAGCACGTCATGCACCAGAGCAGCCACAGCGGCCAGACCAAAGGTCACCTGCTGGAACCGGAACCAGATGTAAGCCACAATCGCCAGCAGGCTGACCAGCATGGCCATGATGGCCGACTGCTGCATCTCACCGGCCACCGCTCCGGCGAAGCTGTTGACTTCCTCCAGAGTGGGCGTTGTATCCATCGTATGCTGCAGCGACTGCAGGCTGGTATTCACATCGGCCTCATCGACCGCCCGCCGCACAAGCAGCTGCATCTGACTGAACTTGCTGGACGAGTCTTCCGAGGCTTCGCCAGCCGGCCGGATTTCAAACAGCGTCCGGGGTTCCTCGTACCGGGGCCGCTCTTCTTCGCCGGAACCCGTCCGGATCTTCAGCAGTTCGTTGGCGAAGTAGGTCGTCGCCGTGGCCGGAGCAATCGGCTCGCTGAAGGTCAGCTCGGTGCGGTATCCGCCGGGGAAGTCCTCGGAATCAGGATCGTCCGCGGGCTTTGACTCAGCCTCCGCGGTGGCCGCATCGGCCCCTTCCGCTGCGGCACCGTCTTCCGCGGGCGTCTCTGTCTCGTCAGCAGCCGGCTCGGGAATCGTGGCGATTTCGCCCAGCCTGACGGTGACATGCCGCACCGGCAGGTCAGAGGACACCAGTGCCTCGTTCACCTGCTGCCGGACCTTGTTCACATCCTGTTCCAGCGTCCGCAGGCGATACCGCCGTGCCGCATCGCCTTCCACTTCTTCACCCGTCAGCACCAGCTGCTCGAGGGTAATGGCGTCGCCGAATTTCTCCGCCAGCACATCCCGCACGGCGGACGATTCCTGCGGCTCGGTGAACTCAAACGTCACCATGCTGCCGCCGCTGAAATCAATATCGAGGTTGTTACTGCCACGGGACACCAGAGCCCCCATCCCCACCACAATCACAATGGCTGACAGGGCTGCGGCGATCTTCCTCTTCGAGATGAACGACAGATGCGTATCACCCACGATGCTGAACATCTTCAGATCGGTGATCCAGCGGTTCCGCTCGCACAGGTCGAACATCAGCCGACCGAAGTACAGCGCGGTGAACATGCTCATCACAATGCCGATAAACAGGGTCACGGCGAAACCGCGAACCTGATCGGTACCGATCATGTACAGCACGATGGCTGTAATCAACGTGGTCACGTTGGCGTCGACAATCGTGGTGAAGGCCCGACCGAAGCCATTCTGAATGGCCATCCGCAGGCTGGAGCCCCGGTTCCGTTCTTCCCGCATTCGCTCGAAGATCAGCACGTTGGCATCCACGGCCATACCGATCGTCAGCACAATACCAGCCAGACCGGGCAGAGTGAACGTGGCATGAATGAAGGCCATGGTGCCCATCACCAGCACGATATTCAGGGCCAGGCACAGGTTGGCAATCATGCCGGCCACCGTGTAGTAGGCCACCATGAACACCAGCACCAGAACGGCCGCCCAGATGATCGCGGTGATGCCCTTCTCCCGCACGTCGGCACCCAGCAGCGGGCTGATACTGTTCTCGCTGATGGGATCCCGCTGAATCGGAACTTCCAGGGCTCCGGCGTTCAGCACATTGACCAGTTCATCGACTTCTTCCCGGGTGAACCGGCCGGAAATCTGCCCCTGTGTGGAAATGGGCTCGTTCAGATCGGGGGCCGACTGAATCTGTCCGTCCAGCAGAATGGCCAGACGCCGTTTGAATCCGTCGGACAGCGGACGGTTGCGGCTGGTCAGCCGCTGGAACAGCTGCCCGCCCCGGGCACTGAACGTGAAGCTCACCGCCGGAGAGCCGGTAGCCGGGTCCTGTGTGGGAGCGGCCCGTGTCAGGTATTCGCCGGTCACCCGTTCGTCGGGCGGCTGCATCACCACCAGGAACTGCCGGACGTCCACCAGCTGCTCTTCATTATTCCGCAGGCGGGGCCGCTTGACCGTGCGGGTGACGACTTCCCCGTGCTCGCTGACGTCCTTCGCCACACCCTCGTGTTCGCCTTCGGTCCGCCAGCTGGCAATAATCTGCTTATCCGGACCGAGCAGGTTATTCACCGACTGCGGCAGCTGTTCCGCCCGACCGATGATTGTCCGGTGATCCCGCCCGTTGGCCAGAATCGCGAATTCCAGGCTTCCCAGCCGGGTAATCTGATCCTTAATCCGCTGCACTTCTTCCGGATCGGCACCGGGAACAATCACTTCCACCCGGTCGGCGCCCACCTGGCGAACGGTGATCTCTTCGGTTCCGGACGGGTTGATCCGGCGTCCCACCGCACCCACCATCCGGTTCATCAGCTCATCGGTGATTTCCTTCTCATCGGAAGGCATCACCTGGAACACCATGTTGGTACCACCGGCCAGGTCGATACCCAGCGAGATGGCGTTCGACATCCGGCCCATCGCCTGCCCCAGGCCTTCGCCCTCGGACAGGCCGCGGCCAATCTGCCACACGAACGGCGACAGGCCCAGGAAAGCGGTGCACAGCACCACGCCGATCTTGCCGGCCAGATCCTTCGCCCGCAGCACTCGGCCCAGTAACTGCCCCAGCAGAAACGGCAGCACAAGCACCACAAACAGAATGAGCAGCCCCTGGAACCAGGCCAGCCACGGAGAGCCGCCTCCGGTCGCCTGAGCCGCATCGCCAGCCTCTGCCTGCGCCAGCAACAGCCAGCCGGAAATCGCATACTGCATGGAATCGGGTCCTGTCCCTGTGATTGATCTGCCCGAGTGCGGCCGGCTTCCTGCCTGCCGCTGCTGTTCTGCTTCAACCTGTCCGAAGCGACATTCAGCCCGGGTGCATTCAGACGGCACCGCGGGCTGGTCTGCTCTGATTTTTCCGACCCGGAGTTCCCCGCGGGCTGCCGGGCAACCGCACAGTCCACGGAAACGAATCTCCGAATATCTGTTGCTCACTCGCCCCGACAGACTGCAGGGCCTGGCACTGTGCCGAACGGAGCGGCCTGCACCAGCGACTTGCGGGGGGATGCTCTGTGCCGGGCCAGCCAGGCAGGGAGCTGAACTCAGCCCCGCTGAACTGCCGACCCGACGCATCCGTCAGCTGTTCGTCTAGCCCCCGCTGCCCGAGGAAGATTCCGAAGGGCCGTCGCCGTTCAGAACCTGTTTGATCGCACTCCGCAGCATGCGGATACGCGTGGTATCATCCACCTTGAGGGTGACCTCTTTCGAGTCGGCATGAATACTCGAGATCGTGCCGATGATCCCGCCGATGGTCACCACCCGGTCATTCTTCTTCAGAGATTCCAGCAGGCTGTCGTGCTGGGCCTGCTGCCGCCGTTGAGGGCGCAGCAGCAGAAAATACCAAAGCACTGCGATGGCGAACATCGGGAACAGCAGGCCGGCAATTCCCGGCTGCTCGGGCTGCTGGGCAGCAGGTTCACCCTGAGCCAGCACTACCGCCGTGGTCCAGTCGATCATGGAAGGCTTCTCAATCCCGGAGTGCAGTGGCAAGCTGCCGGACTGTCTCCAGCGTTTCCACCGGAAATTCCGCGCAGTCTGACCGGCGGGAACACCTGACGCCTGACCGATGCAGCAGCCGCACCGTCACAGTGCGTAACCACTTGAAACCAGAGGGCTTCGGGAAAACTCTCTTCAGGTGCCGTACGGAGAGGAACCCCGCCGGGCGCGAATTCAAGCCGGTATCTTAGACGGATGCGCCGTGGTCGGCAAGCCGCACGCTGCGAAAGACTTCCGACTGATTCTCCATGATTGCCGTCCGCAGTTCCCGCATCAGTTTCTGATAATAGTACAGGTTGTGCAGCGACAGCAGCACCGGCCCCAGCATCTCCCGGGCAATGAACAGATGCCGCAGATAGGCCCGGCTGAACTGAGTGCAGGCCGGGCATTCGCAGTCCGGGTCCAGTGGGCGGCTGTCCCGCTGGTGCTTCTGGTTCCGCAGCTTGACCGGGCCCGTGGAAGTAAAGGCCATCGCGTTGCGGCCGTTGCGGGTCGGCATGACACAGTCGAACAGGTCGACGCCCCGCAGCACGGCTTCAATCAGATCGACCGGGCGGCCCACACCCATCAGGTACCGGGGCCGGTCCACCGGCAGCAGCGGGGCCGTCCACCCGATGGTGCGGTACATCACCTCCGGCGGCTCGCCCACGGAAAGGCCGCCAATCGCATAGCCCGGGAAGTCCAGCGGCAGCAGCCCCTCGGCCGAACGTTCCCGCATGGCCCGGTCGCCCGCTCCCTGCACAATGCCGAACAGCGCCTGATCGCTCCGCTTCTGGGCATCCCGGCAGCGGGCTGCCCACATGGTGGTGCGGTCCACAGCCGCCCGCAGCCGCTCGGGTTCCACATCGTGCGGGGGACATTCATCCAGGCACATGATGCAGTCGGCCCCCAGCTGCTCCTGTATCCGGACGGCTTCCGCCGGCGTCAGCCGGAGCAGGCTCCCGTCGATGTGCGAGCGAAACTCCACCGCCTCATCGTCCAGCTTCCGCATCTTCGACAAACTGAACACCTGAAAGCCGCCGCTGTCCGTCAGAATTGGCCCCGGCCAGTTCATGAACTCGTGCAGCCCGCCCAGTTCGGCCACAATTTCGGCCCCTGGACGCAGCGCCAGGTGATACGTGTTCGCCAGCACCTGCTGCGCGCCGGATTCGCGCAGCTGCTGTGGCAGCAGCCCTTTGACCGTGCCCAGTGTGCCCACCGGCATGAACGCCGGCGTCTCTACCACACCATGCGGAGTAATCCACCGCCCGGCCCGCGCGCCCGTCGCCGGGTCCACGTGCTCCAGCTGATATTCAAAGCCAGTCAGAACCTGTCTCCCGGCAGAATGCCCTGTGCCGCGTTATTAATCATGCCCACGTAGAACATCATGATCCGGAAAATGAAGAACACAATGAAGGCAGCCACCAGCGCCCAGATAGTCCACGCGGCCGCTGAAGTGAGTGCCGACAGACTCCGCCGGGCCTGATCTTCAAACTGCGGACTGAGCCGGGCCAGCGCCTCGGGAACCGTGCCCGTACTCTCGCCCACCAGCACCATGTGCAGGAAGTCTTCGGGAAACAGCTGCGTTTCGGCCAGTGTATCGTGCAGCGTTTCGCCGCTGCGAATCATCGCCACAGCCATCGGGATGGAGGCAATGAACACCCCGTTGGCCGTCGCCTTCAGACTGGAATCCAGCGATTTTTCAATCGGCATGCCCGTGCCCTGCGTGAGCGAAAACGCCCACGAAAACCGGGCAATGGCGAACGAACGCATGCAGTAGCCCACCACGGGAATCCGCATCGCCAGCGAATGCAGAATGCGTTTGCCCGTCAGCCCGCGGGACACAATCTTAACCAGCAGAAAGCCGCAGGCCAGGGAACCAAATGTGAGCACCAGCCAGGTAATGGCTCCGTCCACTCCCATCAGGCCCAGGCCCAGCAGGTCAATCGGCGCTCCCTTGTTCGACTCAGCAATGATCCCCAGCAGGGCAATCACGAGGGCGATAATCAGAATCGCCGCCACCAGCTGAAAGGCCGGCCAGGCAATTCCCTGCAGAAAGGCCCGCCGCAGCCGCACGGTGTTCTCGTAGTGGTCGGCCAGGCCCTCCAGCACTTCCGGCAGGGCACCGCTTTCCTCCGCCACGTGCACCATGTCCACCATCAGCGGCGGAAACAGGCCCCGCTGCCTCCGCATCGACGTGGTGATGTCATCGCCCCGGCGAATATCGGTGGCAATCTGCTCCAGTGCCGCCCGGCAGCGGTTCTGCCCCGTCTTGCGGGCCACCACCTGAAACGTCTTATGTACATCAACGCCGGAATGCAGCATGATGCTTAAAGAACGGCAGCACTGGGACAAAGTGCGCAGCGGAATGGTGGAAGAAAACACGGCGAAGCTTTCCGCAACGGCGAATCCAGGCAGACTGCCGGACCGACAGCCAGCTGCATTCTAACCGGAGCGAGCCCCGGGTGCCTAATGGGTGCCCGATGAGTTTCCAGCCCGGCCACCGGGGAGTGTCCGCAATGGCCTGCCCGGCTCCGGTTTCCTCACCTCACAGAATTTGGCAGTCCAGCCATGATGATTCCCGCCCGGCGTCGTGCCGCCATTGCCTTCCTCCTGCTGCTGG
>JAGQPV010000335.1 GCA_020426545.1 Planctomycetaceae bacterium | reverse complement strand
GGTGCCCGCACCGCCCTGCTGACGATGAACTGCGACACGGTCGGGCAGATGAGCTGCAATCCGGCGATTGGCGGGGTGGCCAAGGGGCAGATTGTCCGGGAAATTGACGCGCTGGGCGGCGAGATGGGCCGGGTGATCGATGAAACCGGCATTCAGTTCCGCATGCTGAACCGGGGCAAAGGCCCGGCGATGCACAGCCCCCGCGCTCAGGCCGACAAGAAGGCCTATCAGTTCGCGATGAAGCTGCGGATCGAATCGCAGCCCGGGCTGTCTCTGCGGCAGGAGACGGTGGAAGAGATCGTCGTCGATGAGCAGGCCGACCCGCCACGGGTCACCGGAATTCGCGTCGGCGGGGGCGCGTTCTACCGGGCCGGTGCGGTGATCGTCACCACGGGGACGTTTCTCAAAGCGATCATGCACACCGGCGAAGCGAAGTCGGCCGGCGGCAGGGCAGGGGAAGGCACGACGAGCGGGCTGTCCGCCAGTTTTGCCAGGCTGGGCTTTCAGCTCGACCGGTTCAAGACGGGCACTCCGGCGCGGCTCAACGGGCGGACTATCAACTACGAGGCTCTGGAACGACAGCCGGGCGATTCGGACCCGCAGCCGTTTTCCTTCCTGACGGACACCATCAGCCAGCCACAGCTCGACTGCTGGCTGACCGCCACCACCTCGAACGTGCACGAGGTCATTCGCGAGAACCTGCACCGGGCGCCCATGTATACCGGGCAGATTGCCTCGACCGGCCCCAGGTACTGCCCCTCGATTGAAGACAAAGTGGTGCGGTTCTCCGAGCGGGATTCCCACCAGATCTTCCTTGAACCCGAAGGCCGTAATACGCTGGAAGTCTATTGCAACGGGATCTCCACCAGCCTCCCGCGGGACGTGCAGGATCAGATGATCCACGGCATTCCGGGGCTGGAGCAGGCCGAAATCATGCGGTACGGGTACGCCGTGGAGTACGACTTCGCCGTGCCGACGCAGCTGGAAGCCACCCTCGAAACCAAGGCCGTCGGCGGACTGTATTTCGCCGGACAGATCAACGGCACCACCGGTTATGAGGAAGCGGCCGGCCAGGGACTGCTGGCGGGAGTCAATGCGGCCCTCAAGCTGGCGGGGCGGGAACCACTGATTCTCGATCGCAGCCAGGCTTACCTTGGCGTGCTGATTGACGACCTGGTGACGCGTGGCGTGGATGAACCCTACCGGATGTTTACTTCCCGGGCGGAGTATCGCCTGCTGCTGCGGCACGATAACGCTGACCGCCGGCTGACTCCTCTGGGCCGGGAACTGGGCCTGGTGTGCGACGAACGCTGGCGAAGCTTCGAGAAATACGAAGCAGCGGTGACCTCGGCGGTGGAAGTGGTCCGCTCGGTTCGGCATGCCGGGCAGACACTGGAAGAACTGCTCCGCCGGCCGGAGATCGGCTGGCAGGAAGTCTGTGGCCTCTCCACGGAAGCCGCCGCCCTCGAACTGCCGCCACGGGCGGCCCGGCAGGTGGAAATCGAAACCACCTACGCCGGCTACATTGTCCGGCAGGCCCGGGATATCGAGCGGCAGAAGAAGATGCAGGATCTGCGGATTCCGGAGCGATTCGCCTATGCCGCCGTGCCTCAGCTGCGGTTTGAGGCCCGGCAGAAGCTGGCCGAAGTCCGCCCGCGAAATCTCGGTCAGGCCGGGCGGATCAGCGGTATCACGCCAGCTGACCTTGCCGTGCTGATGCTGTATGTCGAACGTCCCGCCATGTCCCGTTCAGTGACCGAAGGCCGAACGGACAGCGGAGAATAACTCTCCACCAGATAACCTGACCTTTCGACCACCTGTGATGGTTTGGATTGCGGGTTCTCCCCGGGAACGGCCCTCTCTCCGGCACTGGAAAAAATTCCAGATTCGTGCCGCGGGGGGACTTCCTGCCGCCAGCGTGCCGCCGGACTGCCCCCTTTTCGCAAGCAGAGTGGAGTAGAGACATTGCGTCTCTCTGCGAGCCTGCGGCAGGTCGGGGCCTATGGAGGATAAAGCGGGAGTATTGCCTGTTGACCAAATCCGCAGAATAGATACAATTGGAGTTCGTGATAACACGGGTAAGATTTTCCGCCGGTTCAACCTGACTCTCCTGTCTGTGGTTCAGCTGGCGGGCATCTGTCCGCTTCTTCGGGCGATGTTCAGTATTTCTCAGCCATCTGCCGGCAGCCGGGTCACCGGATTACTTCACACGGCCTCCGGGCAGATTCCCTGCGAACAAGACCCGTTACCGCGGGTTATTATCTGGCCGGGACGGCTGGATAAACACCGGTTCTGCTGCAGATGCTTAAGAACCGGCTGAGCTGAAGTATCTCTGTGAATTCTGATTTCTCCCTGAATAACGGGAACGGTGTAACACCTGTTCCACCCGCGGAAATGGACCGGGAGTTTTCAGTCGAAGCAGTAAGAGTTGAGGTCTATCCCGCGGAATACATGCCGGCACGGTGATCGTGCCGACGTCACGGAGGAAACCTCTCGCACGAATGGAATTCAGAGAGGCCCAAGGGCTGCTGCAGTGAAGCACGGCCCGTACCGAAGGATGGAGAATCATGTCGAAGACCGTCTTTACTACGGGTGAAGCTGCCAAAATCTGCAAAGTCAGCCAGCAGACTATCATTCGATGCTTTGACTCCGGGCAGCTGAAGGGATTTCGCGTTCCCGGGTCACGCTTTCGCCGCATTCCGCGAGACGTGCTCTATAAGTTCATGAAAGAGAACGGCATTCCGACCGACGCTCTGGAGAGCGGCAAGCGGAAGGCTCTGGTGGTTGATGATGACGTCGAACTGGTCGAACTGATTCACGACGCGCTGGAAGCCGATGGCCGTTTCGAGGTTCGCATCGCCAATAATGGCTTTGATGCGGGCATGATGGTGAAAGAGTACCGTCCGGATATCCTCGTGCTGGATGTCATGCTGCCCGACATCAACGGCAAGGAAGTCTGCCAGCGGGTCCGCAGTGATTCCACTCTCGACGATGTGAAGATTATCTGCATCAGCGGTATGGTCGAGCAGGATAAAGTTGCCGACCTGCGGACTGCCGGTGCCGATGAATTCATGCAGAAGCCGTTCGAAGTGGATAAACTCGTCGAGCGGATGTGCGAACTGCTGGATGTGGAACCCGCCCGGATGTAATTGCCAGTCCGGGAATCTGGTGAAGCAGCAGCAGAGAGCGTCGGGGCGTAATGCACGACTTCCCGCCTGAATCCATCCACCTCCGGCAGGAGCCTCTGCTTCTGCTGGAGCACTGTCTGCCCGTGACCGGGGCTGCGGAACTGCTGCCGGAACTGGCGCGATGCTGGTCCCGGCTGTATCCCGGCTGCACGGTCACTGTGGTGGCGGTTGCGGCCGGTCGGCGGCATCTCCGTCTGGCTCAGGTGCAGCCTGCGGGGGCAGTGCTGCTGCGCGATCTGGTTAGTATCGACCCTCCGGAACTGGCTGACAGGCCGGAGGAGTTGCGATCCCTGGTTCATTCCGTCTGCGCCGGGGAACCGCCCTGCGCGGACGAGGCCTGCGCTCAGCATACCGCAGCGAAGCAGACAGCTGCCGTGCATACCGGCTCCGCCAGCCGGGCGATCCTGCTGGCGCACAGAGATCAGCCGGTCGGGGCCATTCTGCTGGAAGCGGAAAGCAACGACGCACTTACTGCCGACCCGGCAGCCGAGTTCCCCCGACTGACCGCAGCGGTTCTTTCCCAGCTGCACGCGCTGGACAGTCGGCCCGTCGCCGAGGATTTTCAGCAGCAGCTGCAGGAACAGCGGCTGGAATCGCTGGCGGAGTACGCCGCCGGTGCCGGGCACGAGATCAACAATCCGGCCACCACGGTTGCCGGCCGGGCGAGGCTGCTGCTGGAACACGAAACAGATCCCGCCCGCCGCCAGTCGCTGGAAACCATCGGGGCGGAGGCCCTGCGGATTCGCGACATGATCGGCGATACGATGGTCTTCGGTCGCCCGCCGGTGCCACAGCTGGAACAGATCTCCGCCGTCGCGGCCCTGCAGCAGATGATCCAGCGGTTCGGCGAATCGCTGCGGGAAGCGGGTGGCAAAATCCGGCTGGAAGTGGCTCCAGAGGCGGAAGCCGTGCAGCTGCTGGCCGATCCAGCCCAGTTTGAGATCACGACGGGTGCCGTGTTGTCCAACGCCGTGCATGCCGTGCTGAGTCTGCATTCGCTGACGGACGCCGGTCTGCAGCCGATCGTGGTTCAGCTTGACCGGGAAGAATCCAACGGGCAAAGTGAGGCCGCTGGCAACGGTATGGCCCTGATCACAGTTTCCGACCACGGATGCGGATTTTCCGAGACGGACGCCCGCCACCTGTTCGATCCGTTCTACTCGGGACGGCAGGCGGGGCGGGGGCTGGGCTTCGGACTGTCCAAAGCGTGGCGAATCATCCGGGCGCATGGCGGTCAGATCGAACTGGTTTCCGTGCGGGAACCCACGGTGCTGGCCCTCCGATGGCCGCTGGCCGCACCGGCTGACTGAGTGGCACCGGGTTCTGGCAGCCAGTATACCACGGGCCGTTCTGTCCGCTCTCACAACGCCTGTCATCTGCCCTGGCCGGAGTCCGTCATCCCATGACAGCAGACCATTCTGGCTCCCGGCATTCCCTGTGGCCGGCCAGCTTCCTGCTGAGACCAGCAGTTCTGCTCTGGCTGATGTGGCTGCCCCACGTCGGGCTGGCTCAGTCGGCCACTGACAGGAATGAGAACGGGGAGTACGCACCGTCAGCCGCCACCATGGCAGCCGCCGATCATCGCACCTCGGTTGTCGGCTTTGCCGCTGAACTGCCGAAAGTTCTCCTGAGTGATGTGCCAATCGGCACGCTGACACTGCGGGCAGTCGATGCGGACGGCGAGACGGTCACTACCTTCGCAGGAACGGTGCCGTTCGAGGGCCTGCGGCAGACCGACCGCGCTGGAAAATCGCAGCCGCTGCGGGAAGTTGCGTTCCACAACGGAACAGCGGTGGTCCGTTCGGATCTCTCCCGTGGGCAACGGGTTTATCCGA
The DNA here is from genome assembly GCA_020426545.1 of Planctomycetaceae bacterium. Taxonomy (GTDB): domain Bacteria; phylum Planctomycetota; class Planctomycetia; order Planctomycetales; family Planctomycetaceae; genus JAGQPV01. Next base: position 1,726 of record JAGQPV010000335.1, on the reverse strand, counting down.
CAGCAGACAGACTGACCGTGGGGCAGGGCGCTGCTCTGGAAACGGCCATTCCGCTGGAGATTACCTGGCGGTGGCTGGCGCTGGCACCGCCGGTGGTGGCGATTCTGCTGGCGATTGTGCTGCGGGAAGTGGTGACTTCGCTGGTGATTGCTCTGTATTCCGGAGCACTGATTCTCTCCGGCTGGGATCCCGTGCAGGGCCTGCTGCTGATGCTGGAGCAGGATGTGGTGGGGCAGGTGGTCGAGCAGGATGGCGGCGACCCGTTCCACATGACGGTCATTGCCTTCACCCTCTGCATGGGGGCCATGGTGGGCATCATGCAGTCCTCCGGCGGAACAGCGGCACTCGTTACCCGCATGGGCCGTTTCACCGGGACCCGCCGCCGCACGCAGACCGCCACCTGGATTGCCGGGCTGGTCGTCTTCTTCGATGACTACGCCAATACGCTGCTGGTGGGCAGCATGATGCGTTCGATCACTGACCGGGCGCGGGTTTCCCGTGAGAAGCTGGCCTTCCTCGTTGATGCCACGGCTGCCCCGGTAGCCGGGCTGGCGATTATCTCTACCTGGGTCGGCGTGGAGCTGGGCTACATTCGCGAAGTGTACGAGCAGCTGGGCCTGTCCGGCGATGCCTACAGCATCTTCCTGCAGACTCTGCCCTGGCGGGTGTATCCGCTGCTGCTGCTGGGTTTTGTGCTGATGGTCTGCCTGTCCGGCAGAGATTTCGGACCGATGCGGGCAGCCGAACAGCAGGCCCTGGCCGCTGCACCTGACCTGCCGCAGGCCGTGAAACCGGCTGATTCCGAAACGGCTGATCCGCAGACAGCCGGCTCGCTGCTGACCGGCCTGCTGCCCATTGCCGTTCTGCTGGCGGGGGTCTCATTCGGGCTGTGGTACACCGGCACGAATGGGCTGGCGGCCGCCAATGCCGAGCGGGCTGCTGCCGGCGAAGCAGTGCAGGCCCTGTCGCTGTGGACGCTGCTCGATGCGGCCAACCCGAACCGGGTGCTGCTGGTCAGTTCCTTTCTGGCGGCTGCCGTGGCGATGGCCTGCGCAGCCTGCCAGCGAACACATCCCCTGCATGACCTTGCTCAGGGAGGGCTGAACGGGGCCGGCCAGATGCTGCCCGCGGTGGTGGTGCTGGTGCTGGCCTGGGGAATTTCCTCGCAGTGCAGCCCGGCCCGGCTGAACACGGCGGGCGTGCTGATCGAGCTGACGCATGGTCTGCTGCCCGCAACCGGAATGCCCGCGCTGACCTTCCTGATGGCTGCCGGTATTTCGCTGGCCACGGGAAGTTCGTGGTCGACCATGGGCCTTTTGATGCCGCTCTCCGTGGGTGTGACATTTCATCTGCTGGCGGCCAGCGGCAGCCCGATCCCGGGCGATCATCCCCTGCTGCTGGGTACGGTGGGAGCCGTGCTGGCGGGGTCGATCTTTGGCGACCACTGTTCGCCCATTTCCGATACGACCGTGCTGTCTTCGGCCGCGGCCGGGTGCGATCACCTGCAGCACGTGCTGACTCAGCTGCCGTATGCCGGGGCGGTGGGAGCGGTTTCCCTCCTGTGCTGCTACATTCCCGCCGGGCTGGGCCTGCCGATTCTGTTCACATTGCCAGTAGCGGCCCTGCTGCTGTACGGACTGCTGCGGCTCGCGGGCAGCCGACTCGAGGAATCCGCGGAGAGATGAGCCCCCTCAACCCGCGATGACTGCAGACGGATTCCGGCACG
>JAGQPV010000334.1 GCA_020426545.1 Planctomycetaceae bacterium | reverse complement strand
CATAGCAACAGTCATCAGAGTGCAGAGGCCATAAGCCAGAGAACGCAGCATGGGGAAGCTCCGGGCGGAACAGGTCCGCCAGTACCGTAGAGAAACATCCGGGTGTTCGTCGGTTGCCCATTGTACGGCTGGCAGCGGGCGGATTGAACCATCGGTGAGGCGAAGGGCGGAGAACGGGGCCAGGACCGTCGTCAGAATTTCGGGACGAGCAGACATTACTGGACCGGCCAGACAGTCTTCTTCCTTTCCCCGCCGGGCGACTCTGCTGAATGGTGAGCGACGGCTGAGATCCTCCCTCAATCCCTCCCTGGCAGGGAGGGATTGAAAGAGCAGACCAGGCCCGTGAGGCATCTGGCGACCTCCTGGGTTGCTCCCGGCGGAGTACCTGTCAGAATGGGGGCCGTTCGTCGGCGTTCCGGCGGCAGGTCCAGACAGATTCTCCGGCCTCTGGCCGGCACACCATTTCAGCCAGTATGGGCTGTGCACGGTTTGTGAGGGCAGGTTCCCGCAGTCGGAACTTCCCCCGCACGGGCACGGGGCACCATGCGGGCTGCCAGCAGAGCGGGAATGCAGCGTGAGTCAGGTTCCAATCGGTCGCGACAAATTCGAGCTGGATACGCCGGTGCTGTGCATCGACCTCGAGGCGATGGATTCCAACATCTCAAAGATGGCGGAGTACATTCATTCCCGGGGCAAGCAGTGGCGGCCGCACCAGAAATGTCACAAGACCCCGGCGATTGCCCATAAGCAGCTGGCAGCCGGTGCCATCGGTGTGACGTGCGGCAAAGTCTCCGATGCCGAGGTCATGGCGGCTGGCGGAGTGTTCGATATTCTCGTGGCCAACATGATTGCCGGCGAGCAGAAGTGGGAACGGGTGGCCGCGCTGTGCCGGCATGCCCGGCCCATTATCGCCTGCGATCATTTTGCCCAGGTCGAGCCGCTGGCGGCCATCTGCCGGAAACGGGGCGTGGAATGTCCCATGCTGATTGAGGTCAACATCGGCCTTGATCGGGTGGGTATTCGCCCGGGGGCCGATACGCTGGCCCTGGCCGAAGCCATCGACAAACTGGAAGGCGTGCGGCTGGCCGGCATCATGGGGTATGAGGGCCACCTGCTGCAGGTGCCGGAAGCGGATGGCAAGCAGTCGCAGATTGCCGACGCCATGGGCATTCTGGCGGAAACCCGGCGGCAGATCGAAGCGAAGGGCATCTCCTGCGAGATCGTCAGTGCCGGCGGTACGGGGTCCTATCAGATCACCTCCGACTGCGAAGGCATTACCGAGCTGCAGGCCGGTGGCGGCATTTTCGCCTGCCCCATGTACCAGCAGAAGTGCGAGCTGACGGGGCTGGACTATTCCCTCTCGGTGCTGGCGACGGTGGTCAGCCGGCCGCAGAAGGACCGGGCCGTGCTCGACGCGGGCCGCAAGTCGCATCACCCGGACTTCGCCATGCCGCTGGTGAAGGGCTACCCGGATGCGAAAGTCGTTCGTGTTTCGGCCGAGCACTGCGAAGTCGAGCTGACGGGCGAATCGCAGAACCTGAAGATCGGCGACAAGATCGAGCTGATTCCCGGCTACGCCGACTTCACCACCGTGATGCACGAGGCATTTTACGGGTTCCGCGGGAACGTGCTGGAGACCGTCTGGCCAATCCTGGGCCGTGGCCGCCTGCAGTAAGGTAGCAGTGTTCAGAATTCAGGGGTCAGGATTCAGGGAAGAGAAGGCCGGAGTCTCGGGCGACCGCGGCCCCGGCCCCTCGCTCTGAGTTCCGTTGAATTCTGAATTTGTCGTTCAGCAGCGGAAGGCATTTGCCCCGTCTCATTTTCCCGAACAGATCCCGCCACGAGGAGCTACCCATGCGTTCGCTCTTTCCGTCCCGCCGGATGTCTTCCTCCCCCCGCAGCCGGCTCCTGCTGCGAGGTGGCGTGCTGGCGGGGGCGGTGCTGTTTCTGACAGGCTTTTTCCGGCCTGATGCCGCCGGAGCGGCGGAACAGGAGCCAGGGCGGCCCAATGTGCTGGTGATTGTCTCCGACGACCAGGGCTGGAAGGACATCGGCTACCACGGTTCGGAGATCAGCACGCCGCATCTCGACCGGCTGGCGCGGGCGGGTGTGCGGCTGAATCAGTACTATGTGTACCCCACCTGCTCTCCCACGCGGGCGGGCATTCTGGCCGGGCGGAACCCCAGCCGCTACCGCATACTGGGCCCCATCGGCGGGACCAGCCGGCATCATCTGCCGACGGAAACCGTCACCCTGGCCGATACCCTGCAGTCCGCCGGGTATCACACGGCCCTCAGCGGGAAGTGGCACCTCGGCCTGCGGCCGGAAGTCGGCCCGAAACAGTACGGGTTCGAGTCCACTTATGGCTACCTGCACGGGCAGATCGATCCGTACACGCATCGCTACAAATATGGCGACCGCACCTGGCACCGGAACGACAAACTGCAGGATGAAGAGGGCCATGCGACCGACCTGCTGACAGCGGAAGCCGTGCGGGTGATTGAGCAGCAGCGGGAGCAGCCGTTCTTTCTGTATGTGGCCTACAGCGTGCCGCACCACCCGCTGAAAGAGCCCGAGCAGTGGGAAGCCCCCTACCGCGGCAAAATCGAAGACCAGTGGCGAAGGCTGTTTGCCGCCAGCGTGACACACATGGATGACGGCGTCGGCCAGATGGTGGCTGCTCTGGAGCGGACAGGGCAGACGAAGAACACTGTCATCATTTTCACCAGCGATAACGGCGGGCAGCAGTCGTGGAGTGCGCCGGACTCGATGTATGAGGGCCGCTACGAAGCGCATACCACGCTGGGCAACAACCTGCCGCTGAAGGGCTGGAAGGGCAGTGTCTACGAGGGCGGTATTCGCGTGCCGGCCTTTGTCACCTGGCCGGGAACCCTGCAGCCGGGGGAACTCGATTCTCCGGCCAGCATGCTGGACTGGTATCCCACCGTGGCGGGTTTCTGCGGTGTATCAGCCGGTCTGCCGGAAGATCTCGAAGGCCGGGACCTTGGCCCGCAGCTGCGGGGTGAGGCAGAGACCGCCGAAACGGAACGGGCCTTCTACTGGCACACCGGGCGGGACAGTGCGCTGCGGTCCGGAGACCTGAAGCTGATTGTGCACCATGCCCGGTCGGGCAAGGGGGAAACCGTCGAACTGTACGACATCGCCCACGATCTGAAAGAGCAGCACAACCTCGCCGGGAAACAGCCGGAAGATGTGGCCCGCCTGCGAAAACTGCTGCTGGCTCAGCAGGAGCAGGACCAGCGGGAACAGGCCGAGCGGGAAGCCCGTTCGCGGAAGCCGCAGCCGTAACGGCAGGTTCGGCCCGGGCGCACAAAAAAACGCGGCCCCCGGAGCAGGTGCTCCAGAGGCCGCGTCGGAAGTTCGGGGTCAGTCCCCGTCTGTTCCGTCCGTCCGGGCGTCCCTCAGGAAGAGGGCGATCCCCGGACGTTCTTCACTCAGGCTTAGTCGAGCAGACCGAACAGTCCGGCCAGCGGGTTGCGGGCGGGACGGGGACGGTGAGTCTGACGCAGACGTGAGGGGAAGTATGCTTCCGGGTCCTTGGGAGGAGCCGGGGCAGCCTTCGGGCCGTTCTCCATGGGCATGGGAGCCGAAGGAGCAGCTTCTGTCGGAGCGGCTTCGGGAGCCATTTCCACCGGAGCACCTTCAACCGGGGCACCGTGGAGGGGAGCACCGTAAGCCACACCACCGCAGGTGGAGCAGGCCGGAGCACCGCAGGGCTGGCAGCAGCCGTCGACGATTTCGTATCCAGCGGCTTCGAGGGCTTCTTCGGCCTGACGGCGAACCTTGCGGTCGCAGTCGCCCAGAGCAACCTTCAGAGCGTTGATGATTTCGTCGTTGCAGCCACAGCCACGCTTGCGGAGCTGGTCGCCAATCTCGTCAGCGGCGTTGGCACGCACCTTCTCGTCGGCATCGTTCAGAGCGTAGAGGAAGGCACCCATGATTTCCGGGTTGCATTCGCAGTCGAAGTCACCCAGATCGTCGATGGCCTTCTTGCGATCCTTGGCGTAGCAGGCGGTCTGAGACTCGTAGATCAGCTTGGCGATCTCACAGGGATCGGCATCGCAGATTTTCACGTCGCAGACAGGAGCGGCTTCGCAGGTGTTGCAGCTCTGGCAGGCGGGAGCACAGGTCTGGCATGCGGGAGCACCGCAGGCGGAAGAACCACAGCTCTTGCCTTTGAAGCAGCTGAACAGGCTGAAGCCACCACCGCCACCCAGAAGGCACTTCTTCTGAGCACAGGGAGCCGGGCCACAGGCGGGAGCACAGGGTGCTTCACACACGGGGGCCGGAGCACAGCACTTGGGAGCACAGCTGGTCTCGCAGCACGGCGGCTTGAGGCAGCTGACTTTCCGCTGGTATGTATGGACGGTCGTGTCGCACGGCCGTTCAATCGTGGGTTTCACAATGACCGGTGCACAGCAGGTAGGCTGGCAGGTCGGTGCACATTCACAACTCTTGCAGCCGCCGCTTCCGCTTCCGCAGAGCAGGCCGGCTTGCGTTGCAGAGGCCATGCCCATCATGGCGACCACTGCGCTGCAGATCTTCATCCATTTCATGACTAAAGAGTCTCCTTCCCTTGGGAATCTTTGTCGCGTGCCATCCTGTCTCCGGCTGAACCACAGTCAGTAGTCCTTTGAGCCGAATTCCGTACCGTAGCACGGTCCTTCGGTTTCGCTGGCGACGCGCGTCGCGAATACCGATCGACCTGCGGCACCAGCCGGTTGATGATGGCGAAAACGTTTTCAACACGACTTCATGCAGTCTGCTCTTCTGCTGCCAGGAGCCAAACCTTGCTCCGGCCCGGTTGCGGCCCGTGAGGGCTTACCCGCAGCAATCTTTTGTGTCTTCTGTCGAATCTGTCGCAGCCAGGTGGGTCTGGTAGCATAGATCGGCGAACGGTCCGAGAACCTTTCGTCTTCTCAACCCCTATGCGGGCGAAATACTTACGTCTCAGGACGGCCTGAGTCTGCTGCTCGGGAAAGCTGGTGAAGCTGGCCGAACTCTGCTGTCGGTATATCCGGTACAGCCGGACCAGCCGTACCACACAGGGCAAACAGCGCAGACAGGGAAGGAGGCGGGTCATCGCCGGATATGACAATCGCAACAACGCCACGCCCCGTCGGGTTCGGAACGACGGTGCCTTTCGTACGTGTGGACAGGTTCGGAGCGGTCCGACGGGTCTGTCCCGGCGAGTGGAACAGCCCGGATTGAACTGAGTCGGCAGTTCCTGCCGGGAACAACCGCTGAAGCAGGAGAACAAAGGATGACAGGAAGACGTGCAGCCACTGCTGTGGCCCTCATGGCAGGTCTGATCGGAGGCCTGGCCAAAGAAACTGCTGCGGAGCCACCCGCACGGAAGGTCAGGCTCAGTGCGAGGGAGCGGCAGGCTGTCGCGGCCTGCCTGGACATCATTCGCAACTGCCAGCTGCCGGATGGAGCGCTGGTGCAGGTCAACCTGGGGATGGCCCCGGGCACCGCGGTCTGGGTGCCACCGTACTTCTCCAGCTATGCCGCACTGGCCCTGCTGGCGGAAGCCGGGCAGAACGCGAACAACCCCCGGGCCCGCTCAGACGGTCTGAACCGCGTGGGCCGTTGGCTGGAGTGGTGTGCCCGGCATCAGGAGGCTGAGGGATACTGGTACGACTGGGAAGGCACGCGGGCCAGTTACCGCAGCAACGGCAAGGTCGATGCCTGGGACAGCTCGGCGGCAATGTTTCTGCTCGTGGCCGGCAGATACCAGCAGGCTGGTGGCCGGGTGACCCCTGAAGTTCTGCGGGCGGCGAGACTTTCACTGAGCTGCATCGAACAGGTGACCGATGCCGACGGACTCACCTGGGCCAGACCAGACTACAAAGTCAAATTCCTGATGGACAACATCGAAGTCTATGCCGGGCTGCGCGGTGCCGCCTCGCTGCTGACAGCGGCCCGACTGTCCGATGAGGCGAAACGGGCTGCTGCGCAGGCGGACCGCATCGCGAAACGTCTGCCGGATTACTGGCAGCCGGACAGCGGCCACTTTGCTTATGCACTCCACGAAAACGGAGCATTCGAAGCCGGGCTGGAGAAACCGTATCCACACGGTCTGGCCCAGCTGTTCGGCGTGGCATTCGTCGAGCCTCACCAGGCGGCATGGACTGCTGCCGGCAGATTCCCTGCCGGGAACGGTCCGCTGGCTGCCGCGGGGGCGGAACGCTGGCTGGTGGCCGCTGCCCGGATGGGCCGCAGGGAGGAACAGGCCTGGCGGGCGGAGCTGGTGCGGGATATCGCCGCCTTCCAGCCGGGCACCGTGTATCTCTGCCGGCCGGCGGTCTCCGTTCTCGGACTGCTGGAAGGCGCGGACTGGATGCCCAGCCCGGCTCAGGAAGACTGAAGGGGGACTTCCGGCCAACGGGCCCTGTGGCCGTTTGCACGGAACAGAAAAACTGCAGGGCTGGCCCCGCTGGCGTATCCCCTGTTTCGAATGAAAAATCGCACTACCTGGCCCGCAGCGGGCGGAGCACCCCCTGCTCTGCATCGAACAGGTACAGCGCTCGCGCGGCGAACAGCTGCCGCAGGTCGGCGGCGGAGAATTCCTCCGGCAGCCAGTGGCCAGTCAGCACGGGAGCATCGAGACTCGGCGGGTTATTCACATATTCGATGTGCCGATCGGCGGGATCGGCCCGCACCAGCACCAGCGCCGGGCGGCTGGTCACTTCCCGATCAATCAGCTCGCGAAAGGCCGCATGCTTCAGCCGGGAGAA
>JAGQPV010000333.1 GCA_020426545.1 Planctomycetaceae bacterium | reverse complement strand
CCCATTGCAGCCATTGCAGCCATTGCTCACGGCTCATGTTGGTTCGGGCGGAGATCGGTCGGAAGCTGGTATCCGGCATCTGTTTCAGAATGACGCGGGCCTGCTCCAGCATGCTGCGAGCTTCCGCGGCCTTGTGCAGCTGGTCGAAGGCGTTGGCCATCTGAACGTAGGACATCAGCACCTGAGGGTCTTCGGGATATCTGTTGGAAGCACTGCTGTAGGCGGCGATGGCTTCTTCGTATTCGCCGACTTCGTACCAGACCTGAGCCAGGCGGAACCAGGTATCCCGCAGCAGCATCTGGCCGAGTTCGTCGAGCTGTCCATTTTCGTCGAGGCGAAGGAGTGTCGTCTGCAGAGTGGTGTACTGTTCCAGAGACTGCCGCAGCAGCAGATCGACCTGCCGACGCAGTTCCTGGCGGGCATTCGTGGTTTCCGCTGCCTTCAGACCGGCCAGCGGGCGGCCGGCACTTTTCCGCAGGGAATCAGCCAGAAGACTCCGGGCTTCGATGACCGTCTGGCGTGTTCCGGGGCTGTCGGCATAACGCTGAAGGTACTCATCCATCATGCTGGTGGCTGCTTCCAGCCGGCGGTGGATTTCATCCTGCAGCTGCTGGAGTTCGGCCTTCTTCGGATCGGCCGACTGTTCCAGCTTTCGCAGTTCCTGTTCCGCGATTTCGGCCCGGAACGACATCAGCCGGCCGAGTGAGAACAGAGCCCGCTGCCATTCGACGGCCTGTGGAGTCAGTTCACCTGAAGTCAGCAGTTCCCGCCAGAAGTCTTCCGCCTCGTCGAGTCGGTCCAGCTCCAGCAGCACCTGGCCACTGGTGTAACGGGCGAGGAAAGCGGCGTTGGCGGTGGGGTGGTTGTCGATCACTTTCCGCAGTGTGGCGAGGGATTCTTCCAGGCGGCCGAGGTCCAGCAGAATCTGTCCCTTGCGAACCAGTGCCAGCGGCAGCAGGGTCCGTGGGCGGGTGGCAATGAACTGATTCACCTGAGCCAGTGAGGTTTCAAAATCGTGCCCGCGTCGGTACAGCTCGACGCTGTCCCACAGGGCTTCGCCATAGTCGGGTGAGTTACGCAGTTCCTCGGCCAGGGCCATGCTGGCTTCGGCAGCCTGTCGCCACCTTTCCAGCAGTTCGGGCTGGCGGGTACTGCGTTCGCTCCAGGGCTTCTGTTCCAGTTCCTGCAGCAGATGTTCGGCCCGGCCGAGACTGGCCTCCGCCTTCAGTCTGGCTGCCTGAACCGTGGGAAACAGCGGTGGAGCAAGACCCGCCAGTGTGATGGCGTCCTGGTAATCGTGCGTCTGAATCCAGCTGTTCCAGGCCCGGGTAATTGCCTGCTGGAACTCTTCCCGCGACAGCCACCGGTTCTGGTAATCTTCCGGACGGGTGACCTGAGCGAGTGCTTCGCGATAGGCTTTCAGGGCCTGTTCCTTGCGGCCGGCCTGCTGCTGCAGTCGTCCGAGATTCAGGCCGGCGGCGATGGCTTCTTCCGAGCCTTCGTACCGGGTAATGGTCTGTTCGTAACAGGTGATGGCCGGGTCGAGGTTACCGGAGTTTTCGGCACTGACACCCATCAGCCAGATTGCCTGCCGGGGCCAGGTGCGGTCCATCCCGCTGGCATCGGCCACCGGCTGGAGCAGTTCCCGGGCTGCGAGATTCTTCCCTTCGGCAATCAGCATCATCGAGCGGATCACGGCGATGGCCTGACTGCGGGCGATGGTGTCATCGACCTGCTGCAGGGCCTCGCGGGCTTCATCCGGCCGGCCGAGTGCCAGCAGTACCTGAGCCCGGTTGAGCCAGTTGGCGTCCCGGACGGCGGGGGTGAGTTCGGGGCGATTCTGGACCTGGTCGCACAGAACGAGGGCCCGCTCCAGCGAGTCGGTTGTTCTACGGTTCAGCAGCGCGGAAATCAGACTGTCGGCCGCTTCCACAAAACCCGGCTGCCAGGTGGCCACTGCTTCTTCCAGCAGGGGGACGGCGAGGGTGACTCGGCCCAGCTGATACAGGCTGATGCCCGCGGCGAAGGCCCACTGCGGGCGATAGCGGTCATCGAGCGATCTGCTTTCCGCGGCGGTCAGCAGACGGACGGCTTCCTGGTAACTTACTACAGCGGCGGCGTCTTCTTCCTTCTGTGCTTTGCGGAAGCTGGCGATGCCGAGAACGTAGTCGATGCCGCCGGTGAAGTCGGGGTGCTGCCACCCCTGCTCTTCCAGCCAGGTGGCGATGCGGCGTGCCCGTTCGTGTTCTTCGGGCAACTCGCTGGAGCTGATCAGTTCGACGGCTTCGTTATGCAGTGCTCCCAGGTCGACCGTCTCGCTGTTGGCAAAGTACCAGGCGGTACTCGCCGCGGGCACCAGCACCAGCAGCCCGATGGTCGCCAGTTTCACCGGCGAGCGGAAAAACTGCCGCAGCATCGCAGCGGGAGACGGTTTGCCTCCTGCGGGCGGTGCAGCTGTGGCGGTGTCGGGAGAGGAACTGGCCATGACAGCAGGACGAACTTTCTACGCACGGCGCACAGACTGTGGCCGCATCGCGGGAAGGACGGGGAGTATTGAGTTGTGTTTTCGATCAGGAAAGATGTGGCTGCAGCAGTGCTGCGGCTGGCCCGGAGGCCGGGTTGAATTCCAGGCGCGCCATCCTGCGGAACCGCGGGGGTGACAACTGAAATTCGATCATCAGCCAGCAGTGTTCTGTGCGGAAACCCGAACGTGACGCGGACAGCGTACGGCGGGAAGGATGAAGCAGCAGACGCGAGCTGGCAAAGAGACTGAAGGGAACGGAAAAGACAGAATAGAAAATGGCAGAGGTTGCAGCTGCGACCGGGACAGGATGCGGGCAGGACAGTGAATCGACCTGAACAGCAGTAACCGGCAGACAGCGGAGAGATGTGAGATGCAGGAGACGTGCGGGGTGTTTACCTGCAATCCCTGCCGCATGTCAAGATGTGTTGGCCGGTGGCCGGCCGATTCTGCCGAACTGATGCCTCAACCGGCAGGGGCTGCTGCAGCGGAAGCCCAGGCGGGGCGTGTGCTTATGCATCGTGGTGTGGTTATACTCTGTTGCCTGCCAGATAGTTCAGCCAGCCCGCGACCGGCGGATTCCTGTTCGGAGATCTGAGACATGTGCGATGGTTCAGAAACGGCACTGCTGTGGAAACGGCTCTTCCGGCGGCAGTGGACCGCACTGGCGGGGGGAACCCTGCTGCTGCTGACTCTACTGACTCCGTCTGCTTTCGCGCAGGATATGCCGCTGTCGCAGGTGCTGCTGCCCGGCGCGAAGTGGGAACTGCTGGGCGAAGGCTATGAGTTTACGGAAGGTCCGGCGGTGGCCGCGAATGGCGAGGTGTTCTTCACCGATGTTCCTGCCAGCCGCATCTACCGGATTTCCGTGGAGGGGGATGTGAGCCTGTTCGCGGAGAACACGGCCCGCACCAACGGGCTGATGTTCGGGCCGGATGGCCGGCTGTATGGCTGCCGGAATGGTGAGAAGAAAATTGTCGCCTGGCAGCTTGACGGCACGATGGAGACCATCGCGACCGATGTGCAGTCGAACGATATCGCGGTGCTGTCCGATGGCAGCCTGTACTTCACCGACCCGCGAGGCGGGAAAGTCTGGCGGGTGGATGCCGCCGGCAGGAAATCCGTCGTGGCGAGCGACCTGCGGCCGAATGGCCTGATTTTGTGGGGCGATGAAGGGACGCTGGTTGTGACCGACAGCGCAGAGCCGTGGCTGTGGGCCTTTCAGGTCGCTCAGGATGGTTCACTTGGTTTTGGCGATCGGTATTATGGCCCGCTGCGCCTGCCTTCCGGCAGCGATTCTCCCCGTCCGGGTTCCGATGGAATGACAGTCGACAGGGACGGAAGGCTGTATGTGGCTACCCGGGCCGGTATTCAGATGTTCGACACCACCGGCCGCATGGGCGGAGTGATCCCCCAGCCGCAGCCGAAGTTCGTGTCGAACGTCGTCTTCGGCGGGCCGGAGCACGAGTACCTCTACATCACCTGCACTGACCGTGTTTACCGCCTGAAGACCCGCACCGCGGGACTGCCGTATTTTCAGCAGAGCAGGGCCGAAGAATAAGGTTCTGGTACTGGCCGAGAGCCCGGCCGGTCTTCGGGTCTCCGGTAATCGGCCAGTCAGACACCCGGCAGACCAGCCGCAGACAACCAGCATCACAGGCAGGACGGGATCCGACTGATGGACCGGAATTCAGGATGGAGCCGGACACGCCCGGTAATTGCGGGGCTGCACGGGGCGGTCGCCTCGGCGCATCCACTGGCCAGCCAGGCGGGGCTGGATCAGCTGCGAAGCGGTGGGAATGCGGTTGATGCCGTCGTGGCGATGGCGGCGGCACTGGGAGTGGTGGAACCTTATATGAGTGGCCCGGCCGGTGTGGGGCTGATGCTGCTGCACCTGGCCGATGGCGAAACGCATGTCCTGAACTTCACGGGCAGCACACCCGCGGCCGGCACTCCCGACCAGTTCACCCCTGCCTCGCAGGATCTTGGTCCGCGGGCCTGCATGATTCCCGGCAATGTGGCCGGCTGGTTTGAAGCGCTGCGGCGGTTCGGCAGCCGCACGGCGGGCGATGTTCTCTCTGCCGCTCACCTTCATGCGGCGGAGGGCTTTCCTCTTCATCCGGCGAATGTGCACTTCATCGGGGTCGGTCGGAGTCGGCTGAACCCGGCTGGCAGCAGGATTTTCGAACAGGTGCCACTGGCCTGCGGAGCGGTGCTGCGGCAGTCGGACCTCGGCCGCTCGCTGGGAAGGCTGATTGAGCACGGGCCGGACGACTTCTACACCGGCCAGATCAGTCGGGCCATGGCCGATGATGTGCAGCGGCACGATGGCCTGCTGACACGGGAAGACCTCGCCGGCTATCAGCCACGGTGGGAACAGCCGCTGGAAATCGAGTGGCGGGGTGTCCGCATTCGGACCTGTCCGCCCAACTGCGAGGGATTTCAGATTCTGCAGACTCTCCGGCTGCTGGAGGAGTACGACCTGGCCGCGCTGGGGCATAACTCGGCGGACTATCTGCATCTGCTGACGGAAGCCGTCAAACTGGCCGCCGCGGACCGCATCGCTTACTGCGGCGACCCGGACTTTGTAACGGTGCCTGTCGACCGACTGCTGAGTGACGAATATCTGGCCGGGCGAAGGCAGCTGATCAATCACGAAACGGCTTCGGTCAGCGAGGGCGAACGGTGGCGCGGCCCGCGGGAAGCGGCTGCGGTTTCTCCGGGCCGGTTTCCCGGACTGACGACGCATCTGTCGGCGGTGGACCGGCAAGGCAACGTGGCCAGTATTACTCAATCGCTGGGGAATGGTTTCGGCTCGGGATTCTATGTGGCCGAGACGGGAATCGTACTGAATAATTTCGCGTGGTGGACGGAGATCGACCCGGTCTGCGACACGCCCAATCTGATTGCTCCGGGGAAGCGGTGGTCGTGCTGCATGTCTCCAGTGCAGGTATTTCACCCGGATGGCCGCTTCTGGTTTTCGATGGCGACTCCCGGCAGCGAGGGAATCCTGCATACCACCGTCCAGATGCTGCTGAACGTGCTGGTCTTCGGTGCCGACGTGCAGGCCGCGCTGGAGGCGCCCCGCGTGCGCGTGTGGGAAGGCACCCGGCTGCAGATTGAAGAGCGGGTACCAGCCCCGGTGCGGGAAGAACTGACCCGGCGGGGGCATCAGCTGGAACTGGTGGGCGACTGGTCTCCGTTTGTGGGGGGCGGCCAGGCCGTGATGATCGATGCCGACAGTGGTTCGCGGCTGGCAGGAGCCGACCCCCGGCGGGACGGTTACGCCCTGGCCTGGTGATGACCGGGTCGGGACTGGGTCCGCTGCAGCCTGCGGGAAATAATGTTCCCGCGGGGCTGCAGCCAGCCGGTGCTTGACCTGATGGTTCCCGCTGTGGCATTCTGAGCCGAAACTTCCTGGCCGCCAGGTCGATCGGGACAGACTGACGCTTCGGGAAGGAGGGGACCGCCGTGTGGTTTCTGCTGCACTGTTATGTATTGCTGCAGTCGTGGAACGGCGAATACGCTGGCGACTACGACGCCGGGCCGGCGGGCGATCCGCTGCTGCAGGGGCTGTTCGCGGGGCTGGCCTGGCTGGGGTCGCTGCTGTATTTCGCACTGTTGATCTGGATGGCTGTGGAGTGCGTGCAGCATGATCCTGATCGCTGGCTGTGGCTGTGGATTATTCTGCTGTTCCAGCCGCTGGGAGCGGCGATCTATTTCTTCGCCCGCTGGCTGCCGGGCCGCCAGGTTCGTCTGCCGGCTGGTCTGCGTCGGTTTACCCGCGGGCGGGAACTGTCGCGGCTGGAGATTTCCGCCCGGCAAATTGGGAATCCCTACCAGTTCGTGCAGTGGGGCGATGCCCTGCGGGACGTGAGAAAGTTTGCCGCGGCCGGCGATGCCTACGCCGAAGCACTCAGCAGAGAGCCGGAGAACCTGCAGGCCTTGTGGGGTGCGTCCCTGGTCCATCTGCGGCTGGGCCAGCTGGAACCGGCGGAAGAACGACTGAGAAAGGTGCTGGCCCTCGATCCGAAGTACAAGTTCGGAGATGCCTCGCTCGAATTCGGGCGAACCCTGTGCCTGCGGGGCAGCACCGATGAGGCCATCGCGCATTTCGAGCAGCATCTCAACCGCTGGAGACACCCCGAGGCTCTGTATCTGCTGGCGGAACAGTACGTCCGCCGGAATGAAATCGACAAGGCCCGCCAGCGGCTGCAGGAAATGCTGATGGACATTGATGGC